>JANYBY010000425.1 GCA_025360565.1 Bacteroidota bacterium | reverse complement strand
TACGACGAGGTGTAAAATTAAAGAACTGTTCGCGTATTAAATAACTTACAACCGATGGGGAAACTAATAACTGGTAAGTTCTTAAAAAAGCGTTGCCTGCGAAATGGAATAAAGCTAACGTTTCGTAGCCTGCCGCCAGTTCTATAAAAATTAAACCTATTTGCGAAATAGAAGAGTAGGCGATCTGACTTTTTACGGAAGATTGAACCCTTGCAATGCCGGAAGCAATAAAACTTGTAATTAAACCCAATGCCACAATAATTATTCTTACTGAGGTTTGATGTTCCCATAATTCATAAGTTCTTAGGAGCAAGAATACACCTAAATGTACCGAGAGCGAACCGTAAAAAATGGCGCTCGAAGGCGTTGGCCCTTCCATGGCACGCGGCAGCCAGGATGAGAAAGGGAGTTGTGCCGATTTTGCGGCGGCGGTAATTAAGATCATTAACGAAACAAAAACACCAATTAAGGTGTGCCCCTCTAAATGTGTGCTTACCAACTCCTCATTTTTTAATTGTAAAAAGGTAATGTTCTCGTGAAATAAATGATGGCACATCCACATCGCTAAGATCAAGCCCACATCACCGATCCTATAAATTGAAAATACTTTTAACGCGTTTTTTACGGGCAAATACCTGTCGCGATAGAACGCAATTAATAAAAATGATGAAATGCCCAATATTTCCCAACCTATGAATAAAGTTTCCAAATTCCCGGATAAAATGGTAAGATTATAACCTAGGTAAAAGAAAAGAATGGTATTAAAAAAACGTTTATAACCACCTTCACGGTGTAGATAATAACTGCAATAAATGGTAACCAAAAATGTAAGAAAAGAACCAACAAACATATACACCGCGGTTATTTTATCAAACGTGAAATCAATAAAAAATTCGTAGCTGCCTGATTTAAAAAGAACAATGTCTTTAATATTTATTGTTGGGCGGCCGTTCACGAGCCACAAAATGGCAAAGGTTACAAATACCAAAAAATGTAATCCAATTGTAAAGAAGGTGGATGCTGAAATTAATTTTTCTTTTTTTCTTGGAAGAAAAATATTCAGCACATAACCTGCCAGTGGCAATAAAACTAACGCATGGAGCAAGCGGGTCAATATTTCTAAGGTTGTCATAACTATTTAATTAAATAAACCGGTAAATTTTCTTCTTGTGCCTCTAAAATGGGTGTTAGGTCGTTAACCGTTTCAATTGTTTGTTCAATTGGATGGTATAAAGAAAATGCGCCCTCTTTAAACATATAAAACTCTCTGGTTTCAGGGTGTATTGAAACTAAATGTACCCATTCATTAATGAACCATTCGTACATTTCGGGTACTGATTTAATTGTTTTTAAAACTATCTCCGGAAAATGTTCAACGATCAATAACAATCTAACCGGATCGTGTACTTCTATCATCTGCAGCGGTAATCCCGGCCTTAGATCACCGTCAATTCCATTCGCTACACCAAATAATCCCATCACATTGTGGGGTAATTTTGTTCCGGCCCCCAATTTTTGGTTATCTACTCTCGAGAAAAAATACTCAAGGTTTATGCCACCGCAAACCGGCCCTAATGGCTTCATAATTCCTAAAAGTAATTTACCTTCAAGGTCAATTTTGTAATCGTATGAGTTAAGAAAAGAACGCCTGTCTAAAAATAAATGTTTGGTGATATTTCTGCTTCCAACAATGCATAAAGCGTTGGTGGCGTGATTTAATTCGGGACGGGGTTCAAATAACGAAACGGAGCGCGTTCGTATTTTTTTGTGAATTTTTTCGGCAGATAGTTTTGAATTGATGGACACCAATCTTCTTGATCGTTCTTTCGCGTTACTATCTAATGATATTTCAAAAATTGTTTCGTTTTTACGATGAGCCCCCAGATTTTTTTGACTTAAGGATATTTCATCAAAAAAAGCGATCTCATCGCGTGTTGTATCGTGTAAGCCGCCAACAAACTGCGTTTCTTCAGGTATTTCAATTCCTTTTTGAGCCAAAATTTTTCTCACTTCAATGTGATTGGCCATAAAACAAATTACCCTGGCGTTAACAGAACCCGGCCTGCCCGAACAAGCGCCGCAATCGTAAGCGGAATAGTGTGGATTATTTACGCTGCTTGATCCGTGCCCGATCACGTAAACAATGGGAGCAAAGTTTTTTATTAAGCCTATGCTCTTTAAAAGATTTTCAACACGCGTGGCCATTTCTTCAATCGTAAAGCCGATCTGAAGATTATTTTCTCTGTATGACAGATCTTTATTTTCAATGGTCAACAGCGAAAATTTATCCATTTGTTTAAACGAACAGGCCGCCGCTTCGTCCATAGTTGGCCTGAAAATATTCATACATAATTTTAAAGCAGACCAAAACCCAAGTGTTTGCGATATGATCCATCCGAAAATGAGCGAGTGTGTGCGCTTTGATAAATGCGCCTCGGTATGCCGTTTATCCTTAGTTTCTTTTTCTTTAATTAAATATTTTGGTGTTAATGGGGCGGGACAAAGTTTTGTATAAAATTTTCCGCCCTCCGGCTGAAAATAAAATTCAACACTAAAAAAACCCGGTGTACCATAGGTTTCGCAGTGAGTGTCATTTTTTTCAAGATAACGGCGCATCGAACATTCACGGTCATCAATACAAAACATGGCTTGGAAACTTTTTTCCCCTTCAGTTTTAATTTCGGATTGGGCGTTTTTTATTCCCGAAAGCACACCGTCGTAATAACTCGATTCAAACGCTTCCTGCCATATATAAAGCACTTCATTGAGTTCAGTTGCCGGCACCGGTGCAAAAATATCAAGCGGTTTTTTTTCTAATTTGTTGCTTAACGGCGACCAAATTTCTCCGAATTTATGATCCAGTACATCTATCTCTAATAATAGTTCAAAAATAATTAATTCTTTAATTGTAATGCTTCTCCTATCCAATAAGGTTTCGGGCTGATTTTCAATTGTAGAAACCATTCCAGACCATCCTTGATGAGAAAATTGCTGGTCGAAAATGTATTGTTTGTAAAGCGACTCATCTCCTACCAATATCTTTAAAAGATCGTCCATTTCAAGATTTGTATTTACAAGCATATCTTTGGCCCTTTTCGTTTTAAAAAAACTAGAGTAAGTATTTTTCTCTAATTCCCTTAGGGTTGTTAAAAACCCTTTTTTATTAATGGGAAAATGCCATATAGAAATTCCCTGGTCAAGATAACTGCAAAGTACTCTAAAAATTATTGGATGAACAAGTGAATCAAGGTTAATGTGATATTGATTTTTCCAATGAGATCTTATTGCGCCAAGGCGCGAAAATCCGCCTGTATCATATGTTTTATTAATAGCGTTATCCATCCATTGGCTTAAATTATCAGAGCCTTTAGATTCGGTAATTATTTTTTCAAGATTTTTTTTGCGAATTATTTTTGCCGCGTAATTTGCCCGGAACTCTTCCAGCGAAAGCGAGATCTTGTAACCAAACATTTCGCTCGCGTTTCTTACACCATCTTTAAACTTTAATGTTTGAAAAGCGTGTAGTGTATTATGATGGATAAAATCTTTTAACGGGGCCTGCGCCGGTAAATAATGTTTCAGGTCGTGCAACACCTCGTGTTCGTTAAAAGAAGAATTTTCGTGTTCCATTTAATTTTTTATTTGGGTCATTTATAAATGCAGTTTAATTGCGTTAAAAGGACACCTGGTATTGTAAAACAATTTGCCCCCTTCTGGCATTTTTTGTTTCGTGCAGATCTCCATTCACATCTGTATTAAATATAGGGCGGCTTTGATAGTCCAAAGAAATTTTAGAGTTCTGTCCGCTCATGATCCAGTTTACACCAACACTGTAAACAAGCATTGGATCTTTTAACTTTTCGTAGTTTGCATAAATGGCCGAGGCATAAGGCTGTAAAGTGCCTTGAGTTTTTAAAAGATCGTGCTTAAACAAATAACCGGCTTGCGCAAAAATAACCTGGCCGGTTCCTATTAAAGGAATAGAATTGCCTGAGCCGTTAAAACCCGCCGGACCGGATGTTCCGTTAGCCGTATTCATTGCCGCGGCGTTTCTAAGGTAATTAGGGCCAAAATCATAATTCAAAAATGAAGCATAGGCTGTAACCGCATTTTGTTTTTCTTTATTAAGATAATAATCAAAGAAAAGATCTACACCTAATTGCTGTAAAGGTTTGTAGCGCATAGTTGTATCAGCCAAAGAGGAACGGTAAACCATTGCGTTTTTTTGATAAGCAAAGCCGGCACCCAAATTAAAAACTCTTTTTTTTCCAAGATACGATCCGGCATTATATGGAAGCTGATTACTTTCTTTTTCTAAAAAATCCCACATAAAGTAACCCTGATATTGCAACTCAGGAGCTTTTGTTGAAAAATAGGCAGTGTTATAAATTCCGGCCGCTGCCGGGGTAACTGTTGAAGCGCCGGGCAAACTTGCAACAGCGGATAATGCATTTTGAACAGGAAATGGATTTGCCGCTGATATGCGATAATCTAATCTGTTTAATTTACCTTTAGCGTAAACACCCAATTTCCTTACAAATTGATCGGTAACATCATTGGTTGTTTCTTGTACAACCGGAAGATCCAAACCAAAAATACTTCCAACTGCGGAAGAAGAAAAACGGGAGGTACCATTCCATCCGCTTAATCCGCCCCCAAGCACTAAATAATTTTTGTGAACGTTGTATTCAGCAGTAACATCGTGAAAAAATAATCCTGTTTTTCGCGCCGATAAACTGTTCAAACTATTTATTCCGAATTGCGAATAAAAGAAAACGCGTTTTGTTACCTGTGCCATTGTTTGATACCGAACCCGTCTTAAGCCTACATCAAACGTTTCTTTCACCGGGGTTCCGTAAATTGCCGAGCCCGGATTGTTATCGTTATACCGAAACCAGATCTGGGCTATACCTGTAGCTTTAATATAGCGCGTGCTATCGTCGCTAATGTATATTTTTAGTCCTTCCTTACTGTAACGCGCAACCGGTGATTGTGCGGTAGAATTAAGTGAGATATAAAAAATAATTAAAAAAAATATTTTTTTCATATTGATTAAATTAAGATTAAAAATCTTTAAAGATCAAGTTTTTGCCTGGGGATCAATGTAGTTTTATAACCCGGGTGGAAGTTGGTGTGTGTGCCATCTGACGGTGGTTTTCAAGACCGATCATTTCGGCGGTGCCAGCTTCACTCTTGTAATCTTCCATCAGCCCATTAATTAATACAAGAGAGGTATGATCTACTATTTCGGCTTTGCTTACATCTATCACAACGTTTTTTCCCTTTGGTATTTTTGCAAACTGTTTTTTAAAACCTAAAATATTCGAAAACATGATACCGCCTGTAAGCGCTAAGGTATAATCCTTGTCGCTTTTATTTGTAACAGTGATATTTGTTTTAAATAAATTTTTAAGTTTAGCACCGAGAATAAGATTAACAATTATTTCAAGGGCAATTCCGGTTCCAACACCGATCAAAAGGTCGGTAGCAAGCGTAACAACTACCGTAGCGGTAAATATCAGAAATTGTTCTTTGCCTATGTGCCACATGTGGATAAATTCTCTTGGGTGTGCCAATCTGAAACCAACAAAAATAAGCATGGCAGCTAAAGCCGTGTTGGGGATCATTTCAATGAATGAAACAGCAAACAATACAGCTATCAATAAAAATAATCCGTGAAAAAAATTGGCCCATCGGGTTTTGGCACCGTTACTAACGTTTGCCGAACTACGTGCAACTTCACTTATCATTGGTAAGCCGCCTAATAAACCCGATAAACTATTTCCAATTCCAACTGCAATAAGATCTTTATTAAAATCCGATTTACGTTTGTAAGGGTCTAAACCATCTATCGCTTTTGCGGTGAGCAAAGACTCTAAACTACCTATCAGTGCAAACAAGATAACATATTGAATGAACACACCCATGTTGCTCGATAATCCGCCAAAGTCTGCATTTATTAAACCGTTCTTAAAATTATCAAATAAATTACCAACCTTAACCATTGCAAAATTATGAATAGCGCCTTCTGTTTTTACATGCAAAGCATAACCTAAAGGCACTGCTACAGCCAAAACGATGAGCGGGGCAGGAATCTTTTTGAAAAAAGGATGTTTGATAAAGCTGAATAAGATCAAGATCAATAAACAGGCAATACCTATCTCAGTTAAATGCGCATTCTCGTGTATAAAACTGTCGGGTATCATTGCCAGTAATTGCAACGGGTCTTTTCCTTTTAGGTGCGAAGGATCGATCCCCATTAAATTATGAATTTGTTTTGACATGATGATAACCCCAATTGCCGCTAACATACCATGAATGGCGGCGCTTGGAAAAAAATCGGCCAATTTTCCTAATTTAAATACGCCAAACAAGATCTGAATAACGCCCGCAACAACAATGGCACCGAGTGCTAAATGCCATCCGTTTTCGCCACCTCCAAATCCGGTTACCGCGCCGCTGCAAATAACAATTAATCCCGCGGCCGGGCCTTTTATTGTTAAGCGTGAGCCAGCAAAAAAGCTAACAACAACACCACCAATAATAGCGGTAACAAGGCCAAAGATGGCAGGAAACTCGGATGCTTTTGCAATACCTAAACTTAAAGGCAATGCTAATAAAAAAACTAAGAAGCCGGACAAAGCATCTTTCGAAAAATTTTCTTTTAAACCTGCTAATCCATCGGCAGGTATGTTCTTTTTATTTAAATTCATGTGTTTAACTCTTAAATGGTTTTTGCGAATAAAATTAAAACTCAAATAATTTTTGGTTTAACCTTTAAAATTAAAATGAGGAATGCTTAGTGGCTAAGCAAAACAGATGAAGAGAAGGATCAGATAAGAAGGGATCGAACAGAAATAAAAATAGGCTCAACGGCCTTTTGAGGAATTTTAGTAAAATTAGAAAACGTTTTATTTTCAAAAGCATTAAAAGCTAAATGCTGAAAAGGTAAGGTCAAAAAAGCATCGGTAAGAAGGTCTTCATTATCGTTTTCGTTTTCAAGCTCCTCAAAAATAATAGTATCGGAGGTAATGTTATTACTCAAAGGAGCATTAATATGTACTTTTTTCAACGATGCATCAAAAATATTTGAGAACTGTTTCAATGAGTTGTAGGCATTGAAAGAAAAAGAAAATAAAATGGCAAATAGAAACAAGGATGCCTTTATTGAATTGTTCGTTTTCATTTAGTTAATGTACTGCAAAGATATACGAATTTTTAATTATTCATATGGCAAAACAAAATAAATTAATATTTTTTAACCCCATGAGAATTCCTGTTAATTCGTCTGTTTTAAGTTGATACTCAGCGATATTTTTTAATCAAAAAGGCAACAGCCTCTTATTCTGTTTTGTACTTTTACCAATAATATGCGAAAAATAATTCTTTTGATAAGCGTTTTAATTGTTGAAACCACTTTCTCACAAAAAACAAACCATAAAAATTTAAAAGAACATATTGGCTTTTTAGCGTCCGATGATTTAAAAGGACGGGGCACGGCCACCGAAGACGAGATAAAAGCAGCCAATTATATTGGCGAAAAATTTAAACAGATAGGCTTAAGCGCGTTTAATAATTCATATTTAAAAGCGTTCATCTTTAAAAAAAATCTGAACCCCCATGATACTTCTACCTCGAATATTCCCGAAAGAAAAGGAAATAATGTAATTGGTTTCTTGGATAACAAAGCTCTTTATACAATTGTTATTGGCGCACATTACGATCATTTGGGTATGGGGCACGATAAAAATAGTATGGATGCAAACCCCGAAGGGAAGATTCATAATGGAGCCGATGATAATGCAAGCGGAACAGCCGGTGTTTTAGAGCTGGCAAGGTATTTTACTGCCAATAAAGTAACAGAGCCTTACAATTTTTTATTTATGTGTTTTAGCGGTGAAGAATTAGGATTACTTGGTTCGAAGAAGTGGTGCGAGAGCCCCGATGTTGAGCTAAATAAAATAAATTACATGGTAAATATGGATATGGTAGGCCGTTTAAATAAAGAAAACCTGCCTGCCGGCAAGGCAGGTAAACTATTGATCTATGGAGTGGGCACATCGCCAAGCTGGGTGCCATTAATTGATTCTTTAAAAACAGAGTTCAGTATAAAAAAAGACAGCGCGGGTATTGGCCCGAGTGACCAGACCTCTTTTTATTTAAAAGATATTCCGGTATTGCATTTTTTTACCGGACAACATTCCGATTATCATAAACCGAGCGACGACATCAATAAAATAAATTTTACAGGCGAGGTTAAGGTGTTGGATTATATTATTGAGGTAATTGAAAAAACATATCGTTATCCAAAATTAACATTTTCAAAAACAAGAAATCCCGATACCGGAAAATCAAATTTTAAAGTTACAATGGGTGTGATGCCCGATTATACCTTTGATGGCGAAGGCTTACGTATTGATGGCGTAACGGATGGAAAGCCCGCTTCCAGAGCGGGAATTAAGACAGGGGATATAGTAAAAAAAATGGGAGACATCCAGGTGAAGAATATCCAGGATTATATGAAGGCTTTATCAATCTATAAAAAAGGAGATACTACAAAAGTGGAAGTGTTAAGAGGAAAAGAAATGAAAGTAGTGGATGTGACGTTTTAAGAAGGATGCAAGAGGCAGGACACAAGATTAGCAAGGCCAAGACGCAAAAAAAATGTAGGCATTAGAAGTATGCTTGAGCAAACACAGAACAAGAAACGCGAAACCCGAAACCCGAAACAAGGAATTTTAAATAAGAAATGAGCGCTACCAACATAAAACTTCAGCATAAAGCACTGGTAAAACTCCTGCAGCAGGCATACTCAGCCGAAAAGGCCGCAGCCTTTGCGTATATAGGGCATGCGGGTGCGGTAAAAAATTCGGAAGAAAAAAAAGCCATTAAACAAATTGAGGACGATGAATGGTTTCATAGAAAAGAAGTGCTTGCTATAATGAAACAATACAGCATTCCCATTTCAAAATATTACGAGATCCGATTTCATGTTATAGGTAAAATAATTTCGGGCAGTTGTTATGTAATAGGCTGGTTTATGCCTTTTTATTTTGCCGGAAGGCTCGAGAGCGGTAACGTTTGCGAGTATTTTAGAATGAAACAGTATTTTAATTCTATTGGCATAAAAGAGCACGATAAATTACTTTACGAAATGGGCATTAAAGAAAAAGAACACGAGGTTTATTTTTTAGAGCAAATAAAAACAAACAAACTTCTCCCGTTTTTTGAATGGTTATTCAGTTGGGGCGGCAAAAGTAGTTTTAATAATATTGATCTTGAAAAAAAATACCCGGTTGAAGAATCGGATCCTTATTGTAAGAAGTGAGTTTAAATTTGCGGTTACATTTCCGAATAAATTTATTGAATGTTTTTTCAAATCTGCTCCGAAACATTTAAATGGTAATGTTTGTCAAAATTCTCGTTATTTTTTCAATCCAATATAAAGCAATATTGCAGGGAATGTGACGGTAAAAAACAGAATAATTTTTCCGAAATCAATTTTGCTTGTGTTTTCAAGATTATCAGAACATAAACTGCAAGATTCAATACTCTTAACTATACCGGCTTTTGAATAGGTAATAGATAATTGCGCATATTTTCCTTTTACTTCTCTTCCGTTTACCTCGGTGGTATTAAATGACAGCGTTTTTCTATCCTTTAAACGATAAACATAAATAAATGTATCGCTTGTATCTGTATAGGAGCTTATATTGTAAGGTTCAATGCCTAGTTTTTTTTCAACCTCAGGTTTGGTCATTCCTATCTCAAGAGATATAACCTTTTCAAGCGTTGTGTACTTAGGCGATTGTACAATGCATGAAGAAAGAAACAAAGCAAAAACAAAATTTAATATTTTATTTTTCATCTTAACAAATAGTATTAAAAAGCCGCGTTTTATCCACGCTTCAATATGTAAGCATTTACGCGGCTTTCCACATTTTTTCCTTATTGAATAGCGCAATTAACCGTGTAATCACCACCCAGATCATAACTTGTTTGGGTATTGGCATTACATCTGCTTTCTGCTCTTGTTCTGGTATCGTTGTAGGTGTAAACAGAATAGTCACGGGTGGTAACCCCGGTACCGGTTGTATATGTTTTTGAACACTTACAGGTATAATCCTTTTTACAAGACACGAATGTGCTTCCCGCTAATAATAAAGCCCCTGTTAATAAAATTGTTTTTTTCATTTGGTAAATTTTAATTAATTTTTTATGTTTCAAAGGTGAGTTCTTTAGGAGCCAAAACTGTTACATAAACTTTTTAAATATTTACAACATTCACATATTGAAGTGTGTGACTTTAGAATGATCAATCAATTGTAAAGTGTTGGAGTAATTGTTTCTGTTTCGGTGTGTTTAGTTAAAAAATCTTACAGCCTTTTCAAAATAAAGTGTCAGAAGCCGGTTGCTAAAAACTTATTTCTATTTCCAAAAAATTCCTAAGTTTGTATTCCATTCATGGCATTAGAACAATCCATAAAACGATCCATCCGCGATGTACCCGATTTTCCCAAACCCGGTATTTTGTTTAAGGATATTACGCCAATTTTTTATGATCAGCAGCTGTGTACCGAAATTGTAAATGGCTTTATTGAAAAAATGCAGCAAAAGCCCGATGCCATTGTGGGTATTGAGAGCAGGGGCTTTTTATTTGGCTTTTTAATGGCAAATAAACTAAACATTCCTTTTGTACTTATTCGAAAATCAGGTAAATTGCCCTACAAAACTGTGGCTCACGAATACAGTCTTGAGTATGGCACCAGTAAAATGGAGATCCATGAAGACGCCCTTAAAAAAGATTGGAATGTAATGATACACGACGACCTTTTAGCCACAGGCGGTACCGCAGAAGCGGCAGCCCAGTTAGTAAAAAAATTAGGAGCTAAAGTTTTAGGGTTTAACTTTGTGGTAAGTTTAGAGTTTTTAAACGGAAGAAATAAATTAATTAATCATTCAAATAATATAACATGTCTGGTACAGTATTAGAAAATAACATTGGCATGAGTTTTCAGTTAAGCGAAAACCAAATAATGATAGCCGATATGATTCGTAAATTTGGTAAAGAACATATTTTACCGCAAATGATGGAGTGGGACGAAAGCCAAAAATTTCCGGTAGAAGTTTTTAAAAAGCTTGGCGAGCTAGGTTTAATGGGCGTTTTGGTGCCAACAGAATACGGCGGCTCGGGTTTTGGTTATACCGAATATGTAACTGCTATTACTGAGTTAGGAAGCATTTGCGGTTCCATTGCATTAAGCATGGCGGCTCACAATAGTTTATGCACAGGCCATATTTTACAGTTTGGCAACGAAGAGCAAAAGAAAAAATATTTACCAAAGTTAGCAACGGCCGAATTTATTGGCGCGTGGGGCTTAACAGAAGCAAACACCGGCAGCGATGCCATGCGTATGCAATGCACCGCTGTGCAGGATGGAGATTATTGGGTTATTAACGGAACAAAAAATTGGATCACGCACGGTATTAGCGGCGATGTGGCTGTAGTATTGGTGCGCACCGGCGAATTATTAGATAGTCACGGTATTACAGCCTTTATAATTGAACGCACTATGCCGGGTTTTAAAGGCGGTAAAAAAGAAAATAAATTGGGTATGCGTGCCAGCGAAACGGCAGAATTGATTTTTGAAAATTGCCGTGTACATAAATCTCAAATAATGGGTAATGTGGGCGATGGTTTTGTGCAAGCCATGAAAGTGTTAGATGGCGGGCGTATTAGCATAGCGGCTTTAAGTTTAGGTATTGCCAAAGGCGCGTTAAACGCGAGTATTAAATATGCTAAAGAGCGTCAGCAATTCGGGCAACCCATAGCGAATTTTCAGGGCATTGCGTTTAAACTGGCCGATATGGCCACTGAGTTTGAAGCCGCGGAATTACTCACCTTTCAGGCAGCCGATTTAAAAAACAAACATAAAAAAGTAACCAAAGAAAGTGCATTTGCAAAATATTATGCAAGCGAAGTGGCTGTTAGATGCAGCACCGAGGCCGTTCAAATCTTTGGTGGTTACGGTTATACAAAAGATTTTCCGGTAGAAAAATTTTACCGCGATAGTAAATTATGCACAATAGGAGAGGGCACCAGCGAAATTCAAAAACTGGTGATTGCGCGCGAGCTTTTAAAATAATTTTTTAGCCACTAATTTCATCAATTTACATAAATCATAGTTAAAATTTTCGTAAACCAAATTAATCACAATTAGTGTAATTCTTGGTAAAATATCTCGCAGCTTTGCTGCGAGATTGCACTAATCAATCAGGTTCCAATAATTAATCCAAATCCTTGTTACCGTACACATCAATTAGTGATTGTTACTGTAATTCGTGGCAAAATACATCACGGTTAAACCGCTGGAAGGAACATAGAAGGCGACCCTTCATCTATCTAAAAACGACTTTATCTAAAAAAGTTGCAACGTTACATATTTTTCACTATGTTAGCGTAACTAAACACTACTACTAAAATGAAGATACATTTACAATTAACGGCTCTTGCCATGGGCTTAACAATGGCAGCAAACGCGCAGGTAAACAGTTCCCCTACAGAAATTATAAATAAAAAAAGGAAATGCGGATCCGAAATTCCGCCGCCGGAGTGGAATGCGGAATTCAGTAAACAAGTTGCGACTTATAAGGCAGATATGATGTCAAGTAAAACCGCGACAGCAAATTATACTATTTCGGTTATTTTTCATATTATTTCTGGTGCTCAAGCAGTAGGTGTTTATCCAAATCTTTCACAAGCTCAGATAAATTCGCAAATAACAGTTTTAAATAACGATTTTGCAGGTGCAGGTGCAAATATGAATGTGCTTACTGCCACTGCTTTTTCGGCAGTAGGTGCTGCTAATTGCGGGGTAACATTTTGTCTTGCAAAAAAAAATGAGCATGGCCAAACACTTGCCGAGCCGGGCATTGATCGTGTAAGTTATATTGCAAAAGGCTGGTTAAACCCGAATAGCTATTCTTCTAACGCCACTTTAAAAACATTTGTAGATGGTACAGTAAAACCAAATACAATTTGGGATGTGAACCGTTATTTAAATATTTGGACAACGGATGTAAACCCGAGCGTTTTGCTTTTGGGCTACGCTACGTTCCCTTTAAATGCTGCTCTTGTGGGTCTACCTGGCGGTGGCACTTCTACAACCGATGGGGTATGGCTTGCCTCATTATGTACAGGTTCTATAAACGTTGGCAGTTACAAAGGCCGTACTTGTTCTCACGAAGTGGGGCACTGGTTAGGCTTAAGGCATATTGGGGGCGATGCAGCACCTGATGGAGATTGTTTAGCGGATGATTATTGTGCTGATACCCCACCGCAAAGAGGAACCTTAAATGAAAATGGACAAAATTACGGCTGTGGGCCTTACCCTTTAAATGCAACCGGTTCACGTTCTTGTTCAGCTGCACCTAACGGAAGCATGTATATGAATTTTATGGATTACTCTGATGATAATTGTGTGTGTATGTTCACCCCAGATCAAAAAACAAGGGTGCAAGTTGCATTGTCACCTCAACCAAACGGCGGATTTTACCGATCGCTATTAACGCAGGCTGCCACAACGCTTTGCAATAACCCTTCGGCTGCACCTATTACTCTTGTAACAGTACCAAATATTATTTGTGATACAGCGGCGGTTTGTACTACTACCGATAACTTTACAACCGGAAACCCAATACCTACTTATTCCTGGTCAAGTTCGCCATCAGCGGGTGTAACATTTAGTCCAAATTCTATTTCGGCGGCGCCAAGTATTTCGTTTGCATCAACTGGTGTGTATACAATTACCTGCGCGGCAACAAACAGTGTTGGTACTAACTCCGCCGTTACCACAGTATCAGTTAACGGATGCGCAATTGGTATTGCTAAACATTCTCTGCTAAAAACGTATATCAGTTTACAGCCTAACCCAAGCTCAGGAAAAGTGAGTTTAATTACTTCATTACCTTCTTCACAAACGCTGGAAGTGAGTGTACGCAATGCTTTGGGGCAGTTAATGATCTCTTCAAAACATAAAGATGTTACTAACAGTTCAATCGAATTGGATCTGACCACATATTCAGCCGGGGTTTATTTTGTAACCATTGCTAATGGCAGCGAAAAATTAGTTAAACGATTAATTTTAAATAAATAATTTAAATAAACTTTAAGTTTTAAAAGGCTGCAGTATTCTGCGGCCTTTTTTTATTTTCAATCCCCTGATTTTTGAGACACTAATTAGTCGTCCCTCAAAAAGTATTTTTTTTTATTATTTGGGCGCCTCCGCCTGCATCAAAAAATTCGGCGGGCAGGCGGGCGGGCTGCTACGGGCTCCGCTTCGCTCCGGCTTTTTTTGTTTCGCTTCGCTGCACAAAA
>JANYBY010000414.1 GCA_025360565.1 Bacteroidota bacterium | reverse complement strand
AGACCGAAGAGAAGCAAGAAGCAGGAAAACATAAACCGGAAACATTGCGCAAAAAATATCGAATAATATTAGGAGCCCGCTCCAGTTTATTTTTACCGTTTAAAGATCTTGGTTTAATTATTATTGATGAAGAACACGATAATTCTTTTAAACAGCACGATCCTTCGCCGAGATACAGCGCGCGGGATTCCGCACTTTATTTAGCGTCGCTTCACAATGCCAATGTTTTGTTAGGCAGTGCCACCCCTGCCCTTGAAACATTTTATAATTGCCAACAAAATAAATTTGCTCTTGTTAATTTGCCAAACCAATTTGTTCAAAGCGGCGGCACTTCGGTTGAAGTGTGTGATATACACTATTTTGAACAGAGCAATCAAATGAAAACCTGTTTAACACCGCCTTTGTTCAAGGCAATTGAAAATGCGCTAAAAAATAAAGAACAAATAATTTTATTTCAAAATCGTCGGGGATTTGCACCTTATACCGAATGTAAAAAATGCGCGCACGTACCACATTGTGTTCAGTGCGATGTGTCGCTTATTTATCATAAACATAGCGAAAAATTAATTTGCCATTATTGCGGTTACACAGTTAGCCCTCCCAAAACCTGCGCCGCCTGCGGCAGTAACGAACTTTATTTTAAAGGCCTGGGCACCGAAAAAATTGAAGAAGATATTGGGATCCTTTTTCCGAAAGCAAAAATAGCGAGGATGGATCTGGATAGCACCCGCAGTAAATACGCGTATAAACAATTAATAGATGATTTTGAGAGCGGACAAATTGATATTTTGATCGGCACTCAAATGGTTACAAAAGGTTTGGATTTTAATAACGTAAGTATTGTAGGCGTTTTAAATGCCGATTCTATTTTAAATTTTCCTGATTTCAGGTCTTACGAAAAAGCGTTTCAATTAATTACTCAGGTTCGTGGCAGGGCAGGACGAAGCAATAAAATAGGAAAAGTGTTCATTCAAACCTCCAAACCTAAACATGAGGTGATCGAGAATGTGATCGAAAATAACCTCGAAAATTTTTACCAAACTATTTTAAAAGAGCGCAAACAATACAATTACCCGCCCTTTTCGCGTTTGTTCGAGTTAAGTGTGGTAAGTAAAGATGTGAATGAGGTAAATCATTTGTCGCACGAATTGTTATTATTATTAAAGCCACACTTCGGCGAAAATATTTTGGGTCCCGAGTTTCCGTTGGTTTCAAAAATAAAAAATCAGTATTACAAATGCCTTTTATTAAAAACGAATAAGCAGGAATCGCCCAACAGCATTCGACATAAGATCTTTGAGGCAATTACAATTTTACATACCAATTATAAAAAATGGAATTTTAAAATTCAGATAGATGTGGATCCGGTTTGATTGCATGCTCACCGTCTGTTTTGAAATTAGCAATTAAATTACTATCTTTATATTATGAAACCCATGAATCTGCAATTGAGAAAAATGAGTCTTATTGAATATCTTTTAGGTGTTCAGGACGAAAAAGCCTTTGCTAAAATTGAATCTACCATTCTTAAAAGTTTAAAGAATATTAAGCCAAACGACATTGTGTTTACAAAAAAAGATCTTATTCAAAGGGCCGAATTCTCAAATAATCAGATCAAAAAGGGCCATGTTTTAACTCAAAAAGAAATGGAAGACCAATCTAAAAATTGGTAGACTGATGGGACAAGTTATTTGGACAAATTTCGCGGCTTCTGAACTCAAAAATATTTACATTTATTACAGGATCGTTGCAAATGAAACTGTAGCGTTAAAAATAAAGAAAAACATTTTTAACGCGGCAAAAACAATAATCAAAAGGCCACTTATCGGTGCGGTGGAAGAAAACCTTGCTGAATTAAAGCAAGGCCATAGGTACGTGGTGGAAGGGAATTACAAAATTATTTATAGAGTGATAAACAAAGATATTTATATTATTGACATTTTTGACGGTAGACAGAATCCGCAAAAGATGAAATTCTAAACCCTTACTCCGTTAAAATAGATTTCAGTTTCCTGATTTGATCCGGTGTTCCCAATACAAAGATCTTTGAATGCGGAATTACTTTTGTCTCGGCACTTGGGTTTACAATGTATTCGCCCTCCGCGGTTTTAAATCCAATAATGTTTGCGCCGCTTTTATTTCTTATCTCCAGATCCTTAAGCGTTTTATTCTTGAGCGAATCGGTTATTTTTTCAAAAGTAATTTCTTCCAAATTAATACTATCTCCGCCCTGCGCGGTAATGTAGTCTATAAATTCCATCACATCCGGTTTCATAACCAGACTGGCCATGTGCGCTCCTCCCACTTTATCGGGCATTATCACATTATTAGCTCCCGCTATTTTTAATTTGGTATCACTTCCATCATCGCTCGCGCGTGAAATAATGGTGAGTTTCGGATTTAAATGCCGTGCTGTTAAAACAATAAATAAATTATCCGCATCTTTTGGTAATGTAGTTATCAAAGCGCTCGCCCTGGTAATTCCGGCTTTTATCAAAACTTCGTCTTCTGTTGCGTTGCCTGATAATACAAGGTCTGAAAAGCGGTGATTAATAACGCCTGTGATCTTTTCATCTATTTCAATCACTACAAATCGTTTGTCGTGTTTTTTTAAAATTTGGGCGGCTTGCCTTCCGTTACGGCCATAACCGCAAATAATTACATGCTCATTTAATTTTGAAACAGTATCGTTCAACTTTTTATTTTTAAAAAAATTATTAAATTCTCCGTCAGTAACAAACCTTGTTATGGCACTTACCGCATAAGCAAATGTACCAAAACTTGTTATAATTAAAAATGATGTAAAGATCCTGCCTTCCGCGCTCAATTCATGGATCTCGCCATAACCAACCGTTGCAATGGTTATTACCGTCATGTAAAAAGCATCGATAACGGGGTAATTTTCAATAAAAATGAACCCTAAGGTGCCTATGATCAAAAGCCCCGAAAGCAGGTAAACGGGCAGTAAAAAACGATTATATTCCCTGAAAAATTTTAACATGCTGCTTTGTAAATCGTATCTTTACGCATCGGTTCTGATAATCCTTTTAGATTCCATAGCCGAAGATAAGTATTAGCGGCTTATTAGGGAAAAAAATTTATTAATGAAAACCAAAACCATAAAGAAAAATAAAGTAAATGTTGTTACACTTGGCTGTAGCAAAAACCTGGTAGATAGCGAAGTGCTGATGGGGCAGTTAAAAGCAAATAATTTTTCGGTGGAGCATGAGAGTAAAGAAGACGATCACAACATTGTGATAATAAATACCTGCGGTTTTGTTGAAAGTGCCAAACAGGAAAGCATTGATACCATTTTACGTTACGCCAAAGCAAAAAAAGACGGCATCATTGAAAAATTATACGTTACAGGCTGTTTAAGCGAACGCTATAAAACAGATCTTGAAAAAGAAATTCCTTTAGTTGACGCGTACTTTGGCACAAGAGAATTGCCAAAGATCTTAAAAACATTAAAAGCAGATTATAAGCACGAATTAGTTGGCGAACGTTTACTCACAACGCCAAATCATTACGCGTATTTTAAAATTAGCGAGGGTTGCGATAGGCCTTGCAGTTTCTGCGCCATTCCTTTAATGCGAGGCAAACATGTTTCGGTTGAGAAAGATGAATTGGTTGCCCGCGCGAAAAAATTAGCGGCAAACGGTACAAAAGAATTATTGTTGATCGCCCAGGATCTTACGTATTACGGTTTGGATCTGTATAAAAAAAGAGAGCTGGCCAATTTGATGGATAAAGTAAGTGATGTAAATGGTATTGATTGGATCCGTTTGCACTATGCTTTCCCAAGTGGCTTTCCGATGGAAGCGTTGGATGTAATGAAAGCCAAAAGTAATATTTGTAATTATTTGGATATGCCTTTGCAACACATTAGTGATAATATGCTCAAAAGTATGCGACGTGGGATTACCAAACAAAAAACAATTGATGTTGTAAATCAAATAAGAGATAAAATTCCGGAGATCGCCATTCGCACAACATTAATAGCCGGCTATCCCGGCGAAACAGAAAAGGATCACGAAGAAATGCTGCAATGGGTGCAGGATACTCAGTTTGACAGGCTTGGTATTTTTACTTATTCGCACGAAGAAAACACACATGCTTTTTTATTAAAGGACGATGTGCCCGAAAAAATAAAAAAGAAACGCGCAGATGCAGTAATGGCTTTGCAGCAGGAAATTTCGTTTAACCTCAATCAGAAAAAAATAGGCAAAGAATTTAAAGTGCTGTTTGACAGGAAAGAAAGCGGATACTTTGTAGGCCGCACGGAGTTTGATAGTCCGGATGTGGACAACGAAGTATTGGTAAAAGCAACGGATATAAATTACGCGCGCATTGGCGATTTTGCCAATGTAAAAATTACCTCAGCAACCGATTTTGATCTTTACGGAGAAATTATTTAAACCAAATACAATGCAAACAATTTGTTTTTTTATTTTATCACTATTTGCCTTTACGGGTTTTTCTCAAACCATTCAAAATGGCAATTACGGTACTGCCGGGTATATTAAAGAAGATGGCACGGTTCAAAATTCAAATTATTCAACCATAGGATATTTTAAAAAGGATGGTACAGTGCAAAATCAAAATTATTCAACCATTGGCTATATTAAAAATGATGGCACCGTGCAAAACCAAAGTTATTCTACCATTGGATATATTAAAGAAGACGGTACAGTGCAAAACCAAAACTACTCTACCATTGGTTATGTAAAAAGCGATGGAACCCTGCAAAACCAGAACTACAGCACCATTGGGCACTTTAAAGGGGTAGATAAAAAATGGGCGGCTGCGGCGGCTTTCTTTTTCTTTTATCGTTTAAATTGATTAATTTTGATAATACAATGTCGCGCAAAAACCTAATAAGGGCACACTCTATGGCCATGTGGAGTTAGGGAGCTAATTTTAGAATTTTAGTCCTAATAGCTATCGGGATTTAGAATTCTAGAATTTATATCCGTGATCAAAACCAATAATTCAATAATTTAAAAATAGAGTTTAATTCAACAACTCTAAAAATCAACAAATCTAAAATTATCACAATGTCAACACCATTAAAAAATGTAGAATACGGTTTAGAAAAAATTTTCGAAGGCGCGCAGGATTTTCTTCCGCTTTTAGGGACCGATTATGTAGAATTTTACGTAGGCAACGCAAAACAATCGGCGCATTTTTATAAAACCGCTTTTGGTTTTCAGTCTTTTGCTTATGCAGGATTAGAAACCGGGTTAAAAGACCGAACCTCTTATGTTTTAAAGCAAGATAAGATTCGTTTGATTTTAACAACGGCTTTAACCAGTACTTCGCCCATTGGCGAGCATGTAAAAAAACATGGCGACGGCGTAAAGGTAATTGCCCTTTGGGTAGAAGATGCCCGCAAATCGTTTGAAGAAACAACCAAACGCGGCGCAAAAATTTTTATGGAACCCACCGTTGAAAAAGACGAGCATGGAGAAGTTGTTCGCGCCGGAATTTATACTTATGGCGAAACCGTACACATGTTTGTTGAACGCAAAAATTACAAAGGCACTTTTTTACCGGGCTTTAAAGATTGGAAAAGCGATTACAATCCTGAGCCTGTTGGATTAAAATTTATTGATCACATGGTAGGCAATGTTGGCTGGGATCAAATGAACGCTACCGTAAAATGGTATGAAGAGGTAATGGGCTTTGTAAACTTTTTGAGTTTTGATGATAAACAAATTACCACCGAATATTCTGCCCTCATGAGTAAAGTAATGAGCAATGGAAATGGACGCATTAAATTCCCGATCAATGAACCCGCCAAGGGAAAAAAGAAATCGCAGATAGAAGAGTACATTGATTTTTACGAAAGTCCCGGCGTGCAGCATTTGGCCCTGGCTACTGATGATATTATTAAAACCGTAGCGCAATTAAAAGCCCGCGGGGTTGAATTTTTACCGCCTCCTCCGCAAGCGTATTACGACGAAATTCCAAAACGTTTGGGTGTGCACCGCGATAAAATGAAAGAAGATATTAAACGTCTTCAGGAACTTTCTATTTTGGTGGATGCCGATGAAGAAGGATATTTGCTGCAGATCTTTACAAAACCGGTTGAAGACCGCCCAACTTTATTTTACGAAGTAATTCAGCGCATGGGCGCACGCGGTTTTGGCGCGGGTAATTTTAAGGCTTTGTTCGAATCTATTGAAAGGGAGCAGGCTTTGAGAGGAACGCTTTAGTTTATCCTAAAGTCATTCCGACGAAAGGAGGAATCTATTTCGTGGAACTTCCAATAGTACTAAAATAAAAAACCCGCCTCAGCTTAGCCGAGGCGGGTTTTTTTTAGATCAAATTAATTTATTCTTTTATCAATTTAGCAACTTCAATTGTGTTGTTTGATAGAACTCTAACATAGTAAATGCCTTTAGCCAAAGTGCTAAGGTTCATGTTAATTTTATCTGCAGCAGAAGTGTTAGATAAAACAACTCTTCCTGTAAAATCAATCACCTCAACAGTTTTAGTTGTACCGTTGCTTAATTCAATTGTAAATTCACCTGCTGTTGGGTTTGGATAAACACCAAAAGAAAGAGCTTGTGAAACTGCATTTTGAATACCTACACAACCCGAAACGCTTTGAGTAAATGCGGTGGTCCAGGTGTAATTAGCACAAACGCTTGAAGTTGAAAGAACTGTATAAGTGAAGTTACCTGCAGCGGTAGGAGAAATAACAGCGGCTGCAACCGTTGATGTTAAAGGAGCTTGCCATGTATAAGCAGTTCCGCCCGATGCAGTTAATGTAACGCTTTCGCCAGTACATATAATAGTGCTGGCAGGACTTGCAGCAACAGATACAGGATTAGGAGTAACAGCTTGCACAAAAGTTCCTGTGCCTGCACAACCTGTAATTGCCGTACCTGTAACAGAATAAGTTGGGCTGATTACCTGAACTGTAATATTAGCAACTGCTGTTGTAGAAGTTAAAGGCGCAACCCATGCATAAGCTGTAGCGCCTGATGCTGTTAAATTAACAGTAGAACCCGGACAAGCTGCGGCTGTTTGCGAACTTACAACGCCTAAAGTTGGACTTGCCAATGCGGTTGTAAAACCTGATACTACACCGCCAGGAGTAATCCAGTTAGATGTAGCCCCTGTTAATGCAAATGTTGTTAAAGTTCCTGTAAAGCTATTTCCGCTTACATCGGTAAGTGTTGTAACTGTTGGATTTGCCGCAGCAGCAACACCTTGATTAAAATGATAGTTTGCTAATAAATTTGGTGCAGTAGTCGGAATTTCGCAATTTTTATACGTGTTGATCTGGCATTGAGTTCTTGCAACTCCCCAGATCCTAACCTCATCAATACTACCGGTAAAGCCTTCGCCACCGCCGGCATTTTCATAACCCATAATCACTGAGTTAGTAGTAGCTGCCACTGAAAACGGACCTGCCGCAGTTGTAGCTGTACCAACAGATGCACCATTAAGATATAAAGTAATAGTAGTTCCGTTCCAAACTCCGGCTAAGTGCTGCCATGAACTTAGAGTAACCGTATTTAATGCTACTACGCCTTGCAAACCACCTCCAACGTTAACATAAAAAGCATAATTCATGCCTTGTCTTCTTAAAAAAAACTGAGTTTGGTTTAGTGGTGAATTATAGTTTCCAACAATTAAACCATAGCCTGAAGGGCTTACTGTAGAGGTTGGCATTACCCATGCTTCAACAGTAATAACGTTTAAAGGATTTAGAGAAGCAGTAAGCGCGTTCCCCATGTTTACCACATCGCTAATACCGTCAAAATTAAGCCCGGCACCGGCTTGTGCATTACTTTTGTTAGGACTAAGAACTAGCGCAGTGAAAATAGCCGCGCCAAAGAATTTGAGTAGATTTTTTTTCATGTTTTTTGTTTTTGTGATTAAATTATTATTGTGGTAAAAATATGAATTATTTGCTACCCCTAATACAAATGTTATGAAATACGCAACTTTGTATGTCAAATTCACAAACTTATTTAGCTTTCATTTTTGCCTCAAATTCATCAATACAGTTTCGTGAAATTGGCAGAACTGTATCTCCAAAATTCAGATCCTTTTTGAAAATTTGGTCACTTTTTCAAGATTCACAATATAGGAACGATAGATAAGGAGTTTTTACCATTTTCCTGAATGTCACTTAATTTGTTTCTTTCTTCAGCATTTATCAGTCCACCTTTTCATAAAAAAACGCCGAACAAATTTGCCCGGCGTTTTCAATAAAGAATAAAACATGAAAAATTATTCCTTAACTATTTTTTTGGTAGAAGAACCTATTTTAATAAAATAAATTCCGTTGTTTAATTGGTTCATGTTAAGTGTTGCTTTATTCTCAATCAAATTTTGTTCAATTAATAATTGTCCAAGGGCATTTAGCACTTTAATTTTTTCAGTTACTGCAATTGAGCCTGATAATTCTACATGCAATATTCCTGCTGTTGGGTTTGGATAAACACCAAAAGAAAGAGCTTGTGAAACTGCATTTTGAATACCTACACAACCCGAAACGCTTTGAGTAAATGCGGTGGTCCAGGTGTAATTAGCACAAAC
>JANYBY010000406.1 GCA_025360565.1 Bacteroidota bacterium | reverse complement strand
TCTCAGTCATGATAAAATTTTCGAATAACGCACCGTAGTAATTACTCCTTTTTAACCCGTTTATAGAGTTTATACCTAATAAATTAGAAAGCAATCCTGTATCATAAAAATAAATTTTAGGAGATTTTATTACTCTTTTATTGAAATTTTGATGGTAGGGTTTTAATAGATAAATGATATAACTGCTTTCTAAAACGCCGAGCCATGACTGTATGGTTTTGTTATCCACGCCCACTTCTACTGCTAAATTGTTTACATTTAGCAACTGAGCTGCCCTGCCTGCACAAAGCTTTAAAAATTTATTAAATAAAATAATGTTGCCCACATTTCTTATCATTCTTACATCCCGCTCTATATATGTTTTTATGTAGTTCGGGATCCAACGTTTTGAAGAAGATTTTTCGGATACAATTGCCGGATACAAACCATCTAATAAGTAATGATCAACATTTTTTATTGTTTTCTTGTTTAAAAACAATTCTTTTATACTTAAAGGCAAAAGCTCAATATACCCCACCCTGCCTGCAAGCGTTTGGGAAATATTATCCTGCATTAAAAAATTATTGCTCCCGGTTAACACAAATTGGTTATTAGTATTCTTTGAATCTACAATACCCTGTAAATAATTAAATAATTCCGGAACTTTTTGAACCTCGTCTATCACTGCACCTTTTGTAAATTTTTTCAAAAAAGCCCTCCCGTCCGACTGAGCTATGGCCGCAATATCCGGATCTTCCATGCTCACGTAAGGCTTATCCTTGAACACTTGTTTGCAGATAGTTGTTTTGCCCGATTGACGGGGACCCGTAACACAAACAATTTTAAATTCTTTAGCAGTTTGTTTTATTTCGGATATTAAACTTCGTTTTATCATACGAACTCTGTTAAATTTATCCAAATATACAATTTTTTACATAAATATGCAACAACTCCAAATATGCAAAATTTTGCATATTTGGAGTTTACAAACCGTATATGCAATAATCTCATTGAAAACGATTTCTAAAAAACACTAAAATTTCCGGGCTGTTGTGAGCTATTTCTATTTTAAAAAATCATTCACCAGATCAATTCCCAAACCGAAAGGAAGAATATTTTGTTTGGAATTTTTAGCCTTAAGGCTTTCAAGCACTTTTTTAATCTTTTTGTCAGAGTAAAAACGCAATTTTAATTGTTCTTCAATGGTGTTCAATACTAATTCAAACTGCTGCGTTTTTCTTTTTGCGTTAAAATAACCGTTGGCCGTTACAAATATTTTGTATTTTTCTATCAGATCAAAAACCTCTGTTATTCCTTTATTTTCAATACTTGAACAGGTTTCTACTTTGGGAATAAAGCCGCTCTCAGGCAATTGCAAATAATGAATGGCTTGAGAAAATTCTGTTTTTGCTGCTTTGGCCTTTGCTAAATTAGTTCCATCTGCCTTTGTGATCACAATAGAATCGGCCATTTCCATGATCCCGCGTTTTATTCCCTGCAATTCATCGCCCGCACCCGCCAGCATCAACAAAAGAAAAAAATCGGTTATTTTACTCACTGCCACTTCGCTTTGCCCTACTCCAACTGTTTCAACAATTATAAAATCAAAACCTGCGGCTTCACACAATAAAATGGTTTCGTAGGTGGCTTTTGCAACACCGCCTAATGTTCCGCTGCTTGGCGAAGGACGGATATAAACGTTTGGCATTACCGATAATTCTTCCATGCGCGTTTTATCGCCCAAAATACTTCCTTTGCTTTTGTTGCTCGAGGGGTCCACCGCCAGCACAGCCAGTTTGTGACCTTTTGCTGTTACAACTTTTCCGAAACTTTCTATAAATGTGCTCTTGCCAACGCCCGGCACGCCCGTTACTCCTAAGCGGAAGGACTTCCCCGTTTTTTTTAATACACTTTCCAGAATTTTTTTCGATAGTAATTTATGTTCTTCTTTTGTTGATTCAACCAAAGTTATGGCGCGACTTAAAATAGCAATATCTCCCTTCAAAATTCCCTTGATGAAAAATTCCGGAGATTGTTGATTATTTATTTTTGAAGCCAAATTGAACGTTGATAGTTATGATTAATTAAGATCTTTATTATTGAATAACAATATAAATATAAATTTACTTTAACTTTATTTAATTCCTAAATTTTATAAAAAACGGTTTCAGCTTTTGATTATTTATAATTATCTGCGTTCATCATAATCATCAGTGTTATCTGCGTTCCATCCTATTCAAACCTTAAATGTTTAACCGAGATCCCTTTGTTTTGAAGCTCTTTTAACGAATCAATACCAATTTGTAAATGAGCGTTCACGAAATTTTTTGTAACATGTTTGTCACTTTCTTCGGTTTTAACACCTTCGGGTTCCATTGGCTGATCACTCACCAGCAAAAGGGCGCCGGTTGGAATGCTATTATGAAAACCAACGCTAAAAATAGTGGCCGTTTCCATATCTATGGCCATTGCCCTGATCTCCCTCAAATATTCTTTAAATTTTTCATCATGCTCCCAAACCCGTCTGTTAGTTGTGTATACAGTACCTGTCCAATAATCCCTTCCGCTTAAACGGATGGTGTAAGAAATGGCTTTTTGCAAATTGAACGAAGGCAAAGCAGGCACTTCCAAAGGTAAATAATCGTTACTGGTGCCTTCGCCCCTAATGGCCGCAATGGGCAGGATCAGATCGCCAATATGATTTTTCTTTTTTAATCCTCCGCATTTTCCCAAAAATAAAACTGCGTTTGGATGTATAGCAGTTAACAGATCCATAATAGTTGCCGCCATGGCACTGCCCATGCTAAAATTAATAATGGTAATACCCTCGTGAGTGGCGCTTTGCATAGGTTTATCCAATCCTTCAACCACCACGCCATTCAGATCGGCAAACATTTTTACATAATCGCCAAAGTTGGTAAGTATAATGTAAGAACCAAACTCATCCAATTTTTTGCCGGTATAACGCGGCAACCAGTTATTAACTATTTCTTCTTTGGTTTTCATTTTTTTGTAGAATTATTTTTAATAAATAAGTGCCAATTCAATAATTGTAAATATATTTAAATTTAAAATAATATTTCCTGAGTTTAACGTTAAAATATCCACCGTTTGGTGTTCGAGTAAAAAACGGACCGGGGCCTACTTCTATTTTTGACTTTATAAGAAAAAAATGGGTTGTTTTAACCGACGAGGAATGGGTACGGCAGCATGTTTTAATGTATTTGGTAAAAGATAAGAACTATCCCGCATCACTTATTGCGGTTGAAAAAGAAATTGTTTTGAACGACCTTAAAAAAAGATTTGACATTGTTGTTTACAATAAACAAATGAAGCCTGAATTGATAATTGAATGCAAAGCTCCGTTTATAACATTAGATAAAAGTGTGATCGAGCAAGTACAGCGTTATAACTTAACCATTAAAGCAAAATATGTAATGATCACGAACGGGGTGAGCGATCTGGTTTTGGATGAAAATAACAATGTTATTGAATTGCCGGATTATGGGAGTTTTAGCTAACCGTCATTGCGACAAACGAAGCAATCTCAAACAAAATATCTACCTTTTCAAGTACTGAATACGCTTATTTTAATTTATTCAAGATTCAAGGCTAATTATTTTGATTCAAGACTCAAAAATTGTATATTTATTGTGTATTAAGCTTGATCGAATCAATTTAAC
>JANYBY010000398.1 GCA_025360565.1 Bacteroidota bacterium | reverse complement strand
CCCCATAAATAATCGATCTTTGGGATGTATCAATTAACTGTACGTTTCTATATGCTTTTCCTGTTTTTATATTGCGGTCAAAATAAAGACTATCGCCTCTCAATTTTTGATTTTTTGTAACCAGTACCGCGTTTAAACTAAATTGTCCTTTTTCTTTATCGGTATCGTACCACCCGTTTTCGCAATAAATATAATCGTCCTTACTGATAATAATGCTTGGGCCTAGAAAAAAACTTGTTTTTGTATGGGTATTATACCGCAGTGTATCCGATTTCATTTTGTATTCGGGATTGGTTAGTACCACATCGTAATGAAAGGCCAATTCTTTTGTGGCCGAATAATAATGTCCGTTCTTACTAACGAGTGTATTTTCTTTATTTACAATTGTGCCGCCATCATAATAATTGGCAATTGAATTTCCAACATCAAAGGTGAGCAAATTGGTTGTAAGCTTCATGTCCTTTTCAATACAAGTTACGCTGTGTTCTAAAATTGCCATTTTTGTTTTCCCATCGTAATGCAGTTTATCACCGGTAACGGTAATGCTATCGCCTTTTGTAATTAAAATATGACCTGTAGCATCCATCTTATTATCCGAATCAAATAACAAAGCTGTATCGCAGTTTAAAATTGCGCCGTCGTGTTCACAAATTACATTGCCGGTTAAAATCTTAGCGTTGCTTTTACTGTTATCAAATTCGAGCTTGGAGGCGTGTTTAATGGTAATTGTTTTTTGTTCTCCTTTCGGAGTTTTTACTTTTATCGCACTTTGCGCGTTAACTGATAAAGAAACTATAGAAAAAATTGCCACGAAGGCAAGAAGGCACGAGGAACCACAAAGATATCTTTTGTGCATCTCTGTGTCGCTGTGCCTTGGTGGCAAAAAGTTGAATATGCAAGCCACTTTCTTAAACATTTCGTTTTGTTGGCTGCCACACATTTGACTTAACTCCGCCGGCAAAAATTAAAAAACCTTTTAACAGCGCTAAATTCATTAAATAAAAGTGTGAAATAAACCGCAAGGGCTTAAAATTTATATTAAGTAATTTGTCAATTAACGGCGATAAAAAACCAATCAATTGTAAGCCCGCGATCACTACAAAATACTTGCACCAAAAAGCAAGTAATATGGACATACAAAATGCTTTAAGCAGAAAAAAAGGTGTTAGCCAACGAAAAACTTTATGTGACAAAAAAGCGAATGCGGAGCCTTTCCAAAATGGAAGCAATAATTTTTTATAACGCCATAAATTCTGAAAATTTCCTATGGAAATTCGTACTTTTCTTTTAAATTCTTCAGATGATTGGGTAGGCACATCTTCAAAACAAACAGCCTCTTTATCAAACACTATTTGTTTACCTTGTTCGATCACATTCATGGTAATAAAAAAATCATCCATGTAAAATTTCGGAGGCACTTCGGCAAAATTTTCTTTTTTTATGGCGTAGCAAGCTCCCTCCGCGCCCATTACAATTTTCCACGAGCAACTCTCTGCAAACTTTATTTTGTTTTCAAGGGCTATATAGGATTTTTCCTGAGAAGCAATTCCTGAATTTAGATCTGATACTTTAACAATGTTTGCGCACACTTGCGCTGTTTTTTCATTCTTAAAATGGCGTACAAGGTTAAAAATTGTTTCGGGTTTTAAAATTACATTGGCATCGGTTAAAATAAATAATTCAGAATTACTGAGCCTTGCCAATTCATTAATGATACCCGATTTGCCTGTACGCCCTGCGAAGTTGATCAACTTAACCTGCGAATATTTTTTACTCCAACCGGTTATTATTTCATTCGTTCGGTCGGTCGACGCGTCGGAACCAATGTAAAAGGTAATTTTATCCAAAGGATAATTGGTTTCGAAAACAGATCGAATTTTTTTGTCAATCACTTTTTCTTCATTGTAAGCCGCCATTAAAATTGAAACATTTGGCAGATCATCTTCTTTCAAATATAACGGCACGGCTTTTCTTTTTTTTGGGGCAAACAAAATTAAAATAACAGGATAAAACACATACGAATGCAGAATTGCAAAAACACAGACACAAAAAACTATGAATAAAAAATTATACATGCAATGTGTTGTAAAATTGGATCAGTTTAGCGACCACTTTTTTATTGTCAAATTCTTCTTCCGCAAATTTTAAAGCCCCTCTTTCAATAGTTATTCTTAGATCAGGATCGTTCAGCAGATCAATGACGGCGTTACTGAAATCACTTGGCGAATCGGCAATTACAATATTTTTTTTGCTGGTTATTTTTATTCCTTCCGCCCCAATACTTGTTGAAACAATGGCGTTGCCGTAAGCCATGCCTTCTATTATTTTAATACGCAAACCACTGCCCGATAAAAGAGGTACAAGCATAATTTGATGTGTATTATAAAATTCTTTTCCGTTTTTTACATTTTCAATTATCGAAACATTCGGTAAATTTAATTTTGTAAAACGTTTGGGCATGTTTCTTCCCGCAATTACAAATTTGCAATCAGGTACCACTTTATAAATTTTTTCCCAGCAATTTTTTAAAAACCAATCCACCGCTTCCTGGTTGGGTATCCAATCCATTGAAGAGAAACTGAAAATAGTTTTTTCTTTAACCCCGGTTTTTTCCTTATTTGAATAATCGTTAACGTTTACACCAGTAATACAGGTAAAAACCGATTTTTTTGGGCATAATTTTTGGATGGAGGATCTGTCAATATCCGTTATACTAACGATGGCATCCACTTCGCCAAATATTTTTAATTCGAATTTTTTTAACCGTTCTGTTTGAAGTTTTAAATATTTTCTTTTCCACACAGAAGGCTCGTTGGCAATATGCCTTTCCCAGATCAAATACTCAACGTTATGAGCCCGCAAAACAATTTTTGCATTAGAATATTTTCTGATCGTTTCAATATAAACGCCTACAAATAAACCTTCCAACTGAATGATATCAAATTCAATCTCTCTTAATTTTTTTATTAAAGCATCTTCAAATTCTTTAAAATAAAAACGGCTCACAAAATAAGACTGATTGGAAACCAAATTGGCAAGCGCACCGGGCAAACTTGTATCTGTATCTTTAAAAACCGATTGATAATTGCTTTTTATTTTAAAATTCTCAGGAACATCCTTGTCGGGTTTAAAATGCTTTTTTGTATTAATGGTCAATAAATAAAGATCCACTTCATTTTCAATAAACCCTTTGGCCATATTGTAAACAGCAATACTGCTACCGTCGTTATCCGGAAAAGGCGCTTTATTTGATATTTGCAAAACCTTAAGCACCTTTATTCTTTTTAAACAACCGACCAACAAATTCGAAATAATTTACTGCATCAAACAAAACAGAATCTTTCGCGGCTTTGTAAGTTAAAAAAATACTAATGGGCAAAAATATTACCAACGGCATCCAAATTGCCTGCCAAGGGGGTAACGTGCCTTCGTAAGCCATAGCGGTAAAGGCTTCGGATAAAATATAATACGCTAAAAAGAAAAAAACCGAAACCACCACCGGCATTCCCAAGCCGCCTTTTTTAATAATAGCCCCTAATGGCGCACCAATAAAAAACAAAATAATACAGGCAAAAGAAATTACAATACGTTTGTGCCATTCGGTAGTAAATTTTAAAAAATCCGATCTGTCACTCTCGCCGCCCATAATTACTCCATCGAAATAACTCGAATTAGTTCTCGAAATATTTAAAGCATTATCAATACACCTCTTAAACTCATCGTTATTTAATTTATCATAAAACTGTTTTATGTTAATTGGGATCGCTATCTGTTTTACCTTATTAAAACTTAAGGTGCGGTAATAAAAATTATCTTTTACCTGGCGCTTAATATCCGCAAAACGGTGACTGATCTTATGTGTAATGGAATCGGCCACCGAATCAATTTGCCAAATATTAAGCATATTTTCATTTCCCTTCCATGAACCTTCATCGGTTCGTTTCATTTTAAAATCAACCAATTCAATATTAACCTGCAGCTGCTTAAAATTTAATTGCGATAAAGGCTTTTTTCCGGACGATTCTTTATAATTTATTACTTCTTCATAACGATTGCCATCCCTTAATATAAGCACCAAAGCGCTTGTATCGGCCGTGGTAATTATTTTACCGCTGTTGGCGTACATTTGAATGGTATTGCCCTGATGAAGGCTGTGGTCGTAAATAGAAATATCTCTTAGCGTGTCTTTATTTTGCGACTTTTTTCCTACACGGATGCTGTAATTATCTATTTTATTGTAAAAAATACCTTCTTTAATATTAACAGCGGGCTTTTTTTGTCTTATGTCCCATAACAACGATTGCGATTTGAGTTGAACAACCGGCAATACAAAATTATTGAACAAAAAAGTAACCCCCGCTAAAATTAAAATAAAAATAAATACAGGTTTAATAATGCTAAAAAGCGAAAGTCCCGACGATTTCATAGCCGCCAGTTCGTAATTTTCTGCCAAATTTCCGAAACTCATAATGGATGCCAATAAAACTGCAAGGGGAATACATTGGGGAATAATTGCTATCCACGCATAGGTAAAAAGTTTAACCATATCCATTGTTCTTAAACCTTTGCCCAAAAATTCATCTAAATAAGTGATCACAATTTGAACTAAAAAAAATAAAAACACACTTATAAATAAGGTAGCCACAAAAGGCGGTAAAAAAGATTTTAACGTTAGGCTATGTAATTTTTTAAGAAACACAATTTTGCATTAAAATTACATTTATTTGCCTATATTTAGTGATATAATTTAACTAAACTTTGTTATTTTTGCAGACATATGATTAATGGAAAAAAAATAATAGCTGTTTTACCGGCATACAACGCGGCAAAAACGTTAAAAAAAACGTATGATGAAATTCCTTTTGATATTGTTGATGATGTAGTTTTGGTTGATGATTGCAGCAAGGACAACACGGCGGAAGTGGCGCGCAGCATAGGTATTAAGAATGTTATTACACATGAAAAAAATACGGGCTATGGCGGAAATCAAAAAACCTGTTACGATACAGCCATGAAATTGGGCGCTGATATTGTGATCATGCTGCACCCCGATTATCAATACACGCCAAAATTAATACAAAGCTTAAGCTATTTGATCGCTAACGACCTGTATCCGGTTGCATTTGGTTCGCGCATATTAGGCAAAGGCGCTTTAAAAGGTGGCATGCCAATGTATAAATATATTTTTAACCGATTTTTAACCTTTACGCAAAACGTTTTGATCAATCAAAAATTATCCGAGTATCACACAGGTTATCGCGCGTTTTCAAAAGAAGTGATCCAAAAAATAAATTACCATGCTAATTCAGATGATTTTGTTTTTGATAATCAAATGATCTCACAAATTTTTTACGCAGGTTTTGATATTGCTGAAGTGACTTGCCCAACAAAATATTTTCCTGAGGCCAGTTCCATCAACTTTAGCAGAAGTATGAAATACGGTATGGGTGTTTTGGGTGTTTCGTTCACGCATTTTTTTAATAGTATAGGATTGATGAGATCCGAAATTTATAAAACAAGATCCTAAAGCAGTCCCGATTGCATTCGGGACGCTTTAGAATAAATAAGAAACAAGAAACAATAAAGTAGAACAGAGTTCACTTTAGGATAAACAAGAAATTTAATACCATGGCAGTTTACAGATTTAAAGTTATTATAGAGGAAAATGACGATGTCATCAGGGACATTGATATTAAATCGGGCCAAACGTTTGAGCAATTCCATACTGCAATACAGGAAGCATTTAAATTTGATGCTAAACATTCCGCTTCTTTTTTTGTGAGTGATGATTATTGGAGAAAAAACCAGGAAATAACATTAAAAAAAGAAGATCTGCCTTTGGAGGAAGAGGAGATCCGAAAAAAAGTAGATCCAAAAAAATTAATGTCGGAGGTTAAAATCGCCAAATACATTGAGCAGCCTCATCAGCGTTTTGTTTATATTTTTGATACGGTAGCACAATGGAGTTTTTTAATTGAAATGCTAAAGATAGCGGAAGACAATCCGAAATTAAATTACCCGGTTTGTTCACGCAGTATTGGAACAGCACCAAAACAATACAAAACAGTTCCCATCATAAAAGAAGAGAAGCATGCCGACCCTTTAATGGCGGCGCTTTTGGGAGACCTGGATGAGGATACCGATGAACCCGATGATGAAGTGATCAAAACAATTGATGCGCCTGAAGAAGGTGTTGAAGAGGACGATCTAAGTACCTTAGAAGGAGAAGAAGGCGAGGAAGAAACAGATCCGGACGCGGAAGACGAAGATCATGGTGGGGCCGGCTTTGATGAGGCCGAAGAAAAATTTTAAATTCTCAAAATCCGTATTTATCAAATTGCCTTGCTAAGCGAATGATGTTTGATTCGGCTGTAGTTGAATTGCTAATTGTAAATCGCGATAAAATACCCGGCACCGAATTGTTCTCGTTAAATTTATAATCTACCGCAGTTAAATTTTTATAACCCGATTTAAAAGCAATGTCAATTGTTCTTTTACTGTAGCTGCCATCCGGAAACGCCAATGAAATCGGGTATTTACCGGCACAATCAGAAATTATTATTTTAGATTGCATTAATTCCCTTTCACATTCCTCATCCGTTAAATATTCTAAATTATAATGCGTATGCGTATGCGACCCATACTCAATTAAAGGTTCGTTTGCGTATTCGGCAAATGAATCTTTGCGGATCACTTCAATTAATTGCGGATATTTTTCGGCGATCTGTTTATACACAGGATATTTTAAGGAAAGTTCAAAAATATACTTTTCCCTTTTTGTTCCCGCCGATTTCAAAAAATCCACTAACGACATTTTAAGTTCATAGCAAAAAAATCCGGGGTATTTAAACGTTCCTACATCTAAAACAATATTCGCTTTTACCTCTCTTTGGATCAGGTCAATAATATCGGGCCAAACATAATATTCATTGTCCGTTAATCCTCTCGAAATAAGATAAAAGGTGGCCGGGATGTTGTGTTTTTTTAATAAAGGCAAAGCATGGGTAAAATTATTTGTATAACCATCATCAAAGGTAAGGGCTATTGTTTTTTTTGAGGGTTGTTTATTGGTTTCTTTCAGCACGAAAAGTTCCGACAATCTTACGATCTCGAAATTCTCTTTAAAATAAATCAGCAGTTTTTCGAACTCCTTTACATTTAAATGTCGGTTATTAAATTTAAAATCTTCAACATTTGTTACTCCATGAAAATTAACGATCAAGCATTTCTTTTTGGAAGAGCTTAAAATAATTTTATGCGCTTTCAGTACATTTACTACCAAGGGAAAAACCAATTTTCGGGCTATTGTTTTAAAAGGACTCATTTTTCGTTATAAATAAAATTAAATCGCTCTCCGATCTGATTTGTGCCAAACTGTTTATTTGCTTCACTTATCGATCTTCCGTTAAAATCGTAGTTGCCGATCAAATTATTTAATCCTTCATACCATTCATCAACTGTATTATTACAAACAAAACCATTTTGTTTATTGATCAGTTCAGGAATAGCACCCACGTTTGATGCAAGAACGGGAGTGCCCGTTGCCAGAGCTTCAGCCACCACAATAGAAAAAGTTTCCATTTCGCTCGCATGCAAAAAACAATGCGCGTTCTGCAAAGTTGATGCCAATTCAGGAGCATTTAAATTTCCGAGATAGTTTATTTTAAAATTCCAAGAAATATTCTTTAATAAATTGATCAGATGCCCCTCGCCTACTACATTTAAAACAATTTTTTTATCCGAGCTCTTGCCTAAGCGCTGCAAGGCATTAAAAATAAGGTCGGGCCGTTTAGGATTTTGCCAATGTGCCACACAAACAAAAATAAGTTCGCCCGAACGGCTTGGCTTTTCCTTAAAACAAAACAGTTCAGTGTTCACCACATTAGGCACAACCAACACTTTATTCTTATCCGTAAAATGTTTTTCAATACTGCCCTTCAAAAAATTTGAAACAACGGTGACCTTTTTTGCTTGGTTATACGCTTTTTTTCCCTGGCCAGCATAAATGCTTTTACTCATAAATTTATCCACCTTGCTCCAGTGTTCGGTAATAATGTGTGGTAATTTTTCTTTTTTAGAAAGCCAATGGCCAAGAATACCGGCCGGTGAAAGAACATGAGAGTGAATGATGTCGGGTTTAAATTCCGGTTTAATATTTTTAAGGTAATATTTTTTTAAAAAGGAATATTGCAAAAACAGATCCACATACAACAGTTTATAGAAGCGTGAATTGAATTCGATCATATGGGTTCTAATTCCGTTCTCGTCCATTAAACTATATACCTTTTTCTCGAAAAATTTTGCGGAATAATTTACGGTTATTGCCAGAACCTGAACATCAATACCCGCTGAATGTACCGCCAATGCATGCTTTTTAATATAAATGCCTTTTAATGCGTTTACGCTGTTAGGATACCAGGAAGAAATAAATAGCACCTTCATTTTAAAAAATTGTTTTATTTCGTACTTTTAGGCGTTGAAGCTGCTTGAGCTTCATTATAGAAACAAATATATGGGATTTAAAGAACAAATTTTACAAATACCCTTTATAAAGGAGTGGAAAAGAAATCAGCAAAAGAAAAAGTTCAAAGGCTCGGGCGATTATTGGGAAGAGCGTTACCAAAATGATGGAAATTCGGGCGAAGGTTCGTACGACCATCTTGCGGAATTTAAAGCCGAATTTTTAAATGAATTTGTCAGCAAAAATAATATTAAGAGCTTAATGGAATTTGGCTGTGGCGACGGGAACCAATTGGTAATTGCCAAATATCCTCAATATATCGGGCTCGATATTTCGCCTACCGCTGTTAAAATGTGTTATAACCGTTTTAAAACAGACAAAACAAAAAGTTTTTACGTTTATAATACCAAGGCATTTATTGATAACGCAAGGATCTTTAATACCGATGTAACCATGTCGCTTGATGTATTGTATCATTTAGTAGAAAAGGAAATATTTGAAACGTATTTAAATCATTTGTTCGCCGCGGCAAATAAATACGTGATCATTTACGCTTCCGATTACGATCAAAAAGAAGAGCCGGTTTACCAACATGAGAACAGAAGAAAGTTTACCGAATATGTAAACACAAGTATAAAAGGCTGGAAATTGAAAGAAATTGTAAAAAATAAATACACGTTCGAAACACATAAAGAAAAAGGCTCATTTTGTGATTTTTTCATTTACGAAAAAGCATAGCCAAATGAAAAATGATCAGTAAATCTTTTCTTAAATCTTCTATCATTTATACCATTGGTGGCGCAATGCCAATGGTAACGGGCATCTTACTCTTACCATTTTACGCTAACTTTTTTTCGGGCACACAATATGTTTCTTTAAGTTTTTACATCAGCATCTCGCTGTTATTTCAAATCTTTTTTACCTACTCAACCGACACTTATTTTGGCGTAAAATACACGCAATTAGCAGATGAACCTGTTGAACAAAAAAGATTTGTTGGCACACTTTCCATTCTGTTATTTTTAATAGGCGTTTGTTTACTCATTGTTTCATTCCTCTTAGGGCCTTTTATTTTTCCCGCGATCTTTAACGAGAACGAACAGGTATATTTTTGGCCTTTTGGCATCGCCTCTATTGTAACCGGTTTTTTGAATTCGTATTTTAAAACGGGTACCAACGCTTTAATCTATTTTAAAAGCCCGCTGCAATTCATCAGTTTTAATTTCATAAATCTTGTTGCCACGCTTGCAATTTCGCTCGGCGGCCTTTATCTGTTCCCGGGTTCGCTGAACGGGCCTATATACGGAAGATTATTTTCGGGCGTCATCATTTTCTTTTTGGCGCTATATATTTTTAGATCTAATTCAACTTGGGTGTTCGACAGAAAGTATTTAAAAGACATTCAAAAATTTTGTTCCCCGTATCTGCTCTTCGCCCTTTTCTTTTGGATCCTGGGTAACATTGACCGTTACTTTTTAAAATCGCTTATAAGCGGCAACGACCTTGCATCGTACGACCTTTTATTGAAATGTTTTTTGGGAATTGAATTTTTGCAGAATGCCCTTTCGGCAGTTATTTTCCCTAAACTTTTTGAGATCTGGGCGAAAAACAAAAAGAATGAAACCACTCCCGAATCTAACCGGTATTTTAATGTATTTACCGCTGTAAATATTTTTAATTTAATAGTTTTTTGCATTTTGATACCAATTGTTATAAGGTTATTCATCACTAAATCAGAATATTTTCAAAGTTTCGCTTTCATAGGTATTATATCGGCCGGCTATGCAACACGAAGTATTTTAAACTACTATTTTGCCACCATTCTTTTTTCCAAAAAAACAGTGCTGCTTTTAAAAATATTTGGTGCCTGCGCAGTAATTCAAATTGTGGCTACGTATTTTTTCTCTAAACACTTTGGTTTAATAGGCGCCATTTACGCAGGAATAATAACCAAGGTGGCGCAAGTTTTGTTTTCCTATATCTTTACCAGATCTATTTTTACCTACAACTTAAATTACCTTAAAATTTACGGTGTGCCTTTATTATTTGTGATCACAAATGTTATTTGTTATTTCTTTTTTCCGGTTTATAATATTGCTATTTACCTTGGGCAATTGCTTGCTTTTGGCCTGTTGTTCTTCCTTATTTTTAAGAACGAAATAAAAATTGTGTTTATCCAGTTCTTCCGGAAGAAAAAAGAAACGAATGCCGCTTCATAACCCATTGATCAAAGCACAATTTGTAAAATATTCTTATCTTTAAAAAATATTGACCAACCATGTTCAAAGGCTTAAGAAATAGATTCAATAATTTTATAGTTCAGGTTTCGCGCAAATCATCCTCAGCAAACAAAACTTTTTACGAACTCGAAAAACTTGCTTACCGCGACAGTGCCGAATTTATTTACGGGCACATGAAGAGCGCGATGCTTTTTACTGAATTAGAAAAATTTTGGGATTATAGTTTAAACCAAATTCCGAAAGGCGGATTGGCAATGGAGTTTGGAGTTTTTAGCGGACACTCGATAAATTATTTTTCCAATATTCTTAAAAAAAATAACGACACAAGGCAAATTCACGGTTTCGATTCTTTTGAAGGCTTATCGGAAGCCTGGGGCGGAACAAACATGGCCAAAGGGCATTTTGACAAAACCGGTACCTTGCCACAAGTGAACGCTAATGTTGTTTTGGTAAAAGGATGGATAGACGATACACTTCCTCCTTTCATTGCCAAACAAAATAACACTAAAGTAGCTTTCATTCATGTGGATGTGGATACTTATGGGCCAACAAAAACTATTTTTGAGTGCACCCAAAAACATTTTCAGGAAGGAACTATTATTATTTTTGATGAGTTGCTTGGTTATCCCGGATGGAAAGAACACGAGTATAAAGCTTTGTTAGAAATAATTGATCCGAACTGGGATTACGAATACATTGCCTTTTGCGAAATTCACCGAAAAGATTTTACGTCGGAATACATTAGATCCGCGATAAAAATAACACGTGTCAAAAAATAATTTTAAATAATAAACTGTTCAATCAGTTTTCTCTTTTCAGCAGGAACGCAAAAATAATCCTCTTTAACATCTATTGCATTAATATTTTTTTGAGGTTTCAATCCTTTTTCAGTGATCAAATAAAACTCGTAATTATACGCCGAAAGCTGCGCGTCCACTTCTTTTTCAATGCCTCCGCGAATTATTTCGCACATAATTATTGGGCGATGCTCTTTCAAAACATTTTTAGCCTGGTCAAAAACCAAATTCTCCGAGCCCTCGGTGTCAATTTTTAAAAGATCGATCTTAACTCCTGGCCCAAGATTTTCAATTGCGTAATCATCAAGTGTTTTTGTGTTCACATCAAACTCAAAGCGAGTACTACCATATTCATGCTGAGCCACCAGCGAGCTGTCGCCCATTAAATGATCCTCCACATACAAATATTTTGGGTTTTTATGGCTGAAGAATTTAGCTGTACCGTTAGAATTAGATAATGCCGCGTTACTCACGATTATGTTTTTAAAATTATTGAGTTCTACATTTTTGCGTAAAAATTTATTGGCAGAGGGCAAAGGCTCAAACGCATGAATAATGGCTTTTTTATTGAACGCTGCGGCCACCAATGAGTAATAGCCAATGTTAGCGCCGATATCAAAAAAACAATTGCTTTGTTTTATTAAATGAATAAAAACCGGAAGTGTACCGTATTCGAAACCTTTTACACCTTGCCAGTACATTACAGTGGTATGCGGACTCGTTTGGTTACCCGCGAAAATAAAACCTTTTCCTTCGGGCAGTTTTACGTTTACCTTGCCATTAACCGGGAAATGGTATTTTTTGGGAATTAATTTCTTAAATGGTGATAAAACCGTTCTTAAAAAATAATTTATTGCCGGATTATAAATTAACCTCATTATAAGCCTACTTTAGCGGCAATCTCTTTGCTGCAAATTAAAAAATTAAAATAAGTACTTTTGGTTAAACGCTCAACTTCAGTAATACCATGGTTCTCGTCGATATTGTAAAATTGATAATCGCAGCCTTCGATTAAAGCTTCAATTTTTTTTGCGATCTCATCAGATTGAATTTCTATCAAAAAAGTAGGTTTAAACTTTTTCAAATAAACTCCCATCCCCGCTAATACTTGTGGCTCATGGGTTTCAACATCTATCTTTATCAGATCTATTTGTTTGATGTTATTTTTTTCGATATAAGAATCCAATCGTATGGTATTTATTTTTACCTCATGAACAGGAACCGTTATATCATCGCGCTTTTTATTAACGGTAACACTGTAAACATGCTCCAGATTAGTAGGGTAAATAGTGGCCTCACCGTTATAATCCGATAGCGCCAATAAAGTTGTTTCAATTTTTAATTTATTTAAATTCAAATTGTACATCAGCTTCTCATAAATTTTCGGCATTGGTTCAAACGCGATCACTTCCGCTTTCGGATTGATAGTTTTTGTGATGATCGAAAAAATACCGGTATTAGCGCCAATATCTAAAACATGATTATGGATCTTTGATAATTTTACCCATAGTACAAGTGATTCTTTTTCCCATCCGTTTTCAACGCCACCCCAAAACAATTCGTTCTCCACATGGTATTGATATCCGTAATTACGCATCCAAAATGTTTTATCTTCTAATTTGGACTTAAAATCACCGGTAAAATAAAAATACGCATGCAGTTTTTTTGGAAGTTTAAATATTTTTCGCAGTACACTATAAACTGATTGTTTAAACGGTAAAAATTCGTAAATATTCTTTAACAGCTTTTTCATTCAGGATATTACATTAAAGCATCAATATTTTTTTTAATTTGAGTGTAAATTTGTTCGTATTCAAAAATAGGTTTTTTATATGGGTCTTTTATTTCATTTTCTGATAAAAAATAGATCTTTTCTACAGGTATATCCAATTTTAATAATTCGTAGTAATTCAATTTATCCATCACAATAAACGCTTGTGTAGCTGTAATATCAACGCTTTTAAGGTGCTTTGACTGATGCATGGACAAATCCACATCCCATTTTTTTGCGACATCCACCGCGTCTAAAGGACTAAACCTATTTTGAAGACTGACCGTTCCTACCGAAGTAATACGTTTATCGGGAAAGATCTTTTTAGCATATAACTCGGCAAATGGGCTGCGGCAAATATTACCTAAGCATACAAACACAATGTTTTTCATCGTTTTAAATTCGTTTGCGGTTATTTTTTTTATAGCAATTTCCTTTATCGATCTTCCATTTTTACGTTTTATTGCGTTTCTTCTCAGATCATATTTGTATAAATTAATTACAAATTTAGGGTCATCAAAAAAACTGGCTTCCAAATAATTATTTGGTGAAAGCAAATTGAAAAGTGAGAAGTTCCATTTTAAAAAATTCAAAATATTTTTGGTCTTCATCAATTTTGCCGTTTCCAATAATACTTCATCATGCAGCAAACGCAGCGAATAATATTTTCCCGTGTTAGTATTAATTTCCGGTTTTTTCAGGAATTGATCGCTATATAAAAATGCCGGTAGATCGTATCCTGCTTTAACACCCAATTCGGTTGAACCAAAAAAACGTCCGTTCATTTCCATGATGTAGGGGGCATTATTTTTGTCGATCCTGAATTCAACCATTGCTACCCCGTTCCATCTTATTTTTTTTAATAACAAGTGTACTTTTTCTTTTAGCGAATAAGAATCAATCGGAATTATCTTTCTATAACTGGAAACGCCCGCATTCTCTTTTAAACGCTTATGAATGAATTCACTTTTTATTTCGCCGTTGATGCAATACACATTGTACCCAATGCCATAACCTTCAATGTAATCCTGCACCATCACGGCAGTATTCGGAACTAATTCTCTCAAAATATCTATCAATTCCTTTTCAGTTTTCGGAAAGGCCACCTTGTATCCATAATGTTTGTCGCCTATTATCTGTGCAGAAGAAACCGGTTTTACAACTACAGGATAATTCAGTTTTTTTAAAACAGCCTTATCAAAACTTAAATTATCAACGTAAATATATCCCGGAATTTTTAATCCTGTTTCTTGTGCTAATTTTAAGAGTTCGTATTTATTGTGAGCGTATTTATAAATCTCTTTTGGATTAAGTCCGATAACCGCCACATGTTTTTCGATCTCTTCTTTGAATTTTAAAACAACATCAACCGCAATATCTGTGCTTGGTATTACAACATCAATTTTAAATTCACTGACGGCATTTATAATTTCAATCTTAAACTTATTGATATCGTTTTTTATCTCCGGTTTTAAAATAAACTTACTAATGTATTTACTTTTACTCACGGCCAGATCTTCGTCGTTTAAAACGAAGGTTTCGCAATTTTTTTTCTTTAGTGATCTGGCAATTGAGCGGGTTGATTTATTTGAGGCCCCAATAATTAATAATTTAATTGTTTTGTTCATTTACAAATTAGCAATTAAATTTTATTCATTTTATTCATCAGTAAAAAATCGGCTAACACCAGGGCAGCCATACTTTCTACAATGGGCACTGCCCGTGGCAATACGCAGGGGTCGTGCCGGCCTAAAGCTTCTAACGATACGTTTTCTCCTTTATTATTCACCGTACTTTGTTCTTTCATTATTGTGGCAACTGGTTTAAAAGCCACATTAAAATAAACAGGCATTCCGTTACTTATTCCGCCCTGAATACCACCGCTATTATTTGTTCCGGTAATTATTTTTTTATCTTTTACCGAAAACGTATCATTTAATTCAGAACCTTTAAAATGAATGCTGTCAAATCCGCTGCCGATCTCAAAACCTTTTACCGCGTTAATTCCAAGCATTGCAAAACCCAGGGCAGCATTTAATTTATTAAATACGGGTTCGCCAAGACCCACAGGCACATTTTGTATCACGCATTGAATAACCCCGCCAATAGTATCACCTTGTTTTTTTATTTCGTTAATAAACGCGATCATTTTTGCGGCCACAGCATCATCCGGACAACGGATCAAATTATTTTCCGTTTTTGAAAGGTCCAGTTCTGTAAAATTTTTCTCCACTTTAATTTCTCCTACCTGTTTCACAAAGGCGTTTATCTGAATGTTTTTTTCTTTTAATAATAATTTTGCAATGGCTCCTGCTACCACTCTGCACGCAGTTTCCCGCGCACTGCTTCTGCCCCCGCCACGATGATCTCTTATACCGTATTTTTGTTCGTAAGTAAAATCGGCGTGACTCGGCCTGTAATTATCTTTTAAATGGGCGTAATCTTTTGATTTTTGATCTTTGTTGCGGATGATAAAACCGATAGGTGTACCCGTAGTTACACCTTCGAAAATTCCGGATAAAATTTCTACTTTATCATCCTCGTCCCGTTGCGTAGTAATTTCCGATTGGCCGGGTTTTCTCCTGTTTAATTCGCTTTGAATAAAATCCAAATTAATTTTTAAACCAGCGGGGCATCCGTCAATCATTCCACCAATAGCGGCACCGTGGCTTTCGCCAAAAGAGCTGAGTTTAAAAATAGTACCGAATGAATTGGATGACATAAGGCAAATATAGTGATTTTGGGTGAAAAACGTCGAAAATTTTTTAATTTTATGATCCTAAGATTATGCAATTTCAAAATTTAAATTTAAATTTGCATAATGATACATAGAGATATTGTACACAAAGTGCTTTCTTTAAGCAAAAAATTTCCGGTAATCGCCATTACAGGTCCGAGGCAATCGGGCAAAACCACGTTTATAAAAAATACCTTTAAAAAATACCGTTACGTATCTCTTGAGGACATGGAAACGAGGGAATTCGCTCAAAACGATCCAAATGGTTTTTTAACCGAATACCCCGCGGGTTCAATTATTGATGAAATACAGAGAGTGCCTGAATTATTTTCATACCTGCAAACTAAAGTTGATAATTCCAAAAAAACGGGTCAATACATTATCTCCGGTTCACAAAATTTTTTGCTGATGAATACAATTTCTCAATCCCTTGCAGGCAGGGTGGCTATTTTTAAGTTACTTCCATTTTCTATTAGTGAACTTCAGCATGCTAAAAAATTATCCCCGTCCATTGAAAAAGCAATATTTTCAGGGTTCTATCCGCGTCTTTTTGATAAACGTATTCATCCAACTGATTTTTATCCTTCTTATATTGAAACTTACGTGGAAAGAGACGTTCGTTCTTTAACCAATGTAACCGACCTAGACAGATTCAGGCTATTTTTAAAATTATGCGCGGGCCGTATAGGGCAGCCCATTAATTTATTATCACTGGCCGGTGATGTTGGTATCTCTCAGCCTACCGCCAAAGCGTGGCTTTCGATATTAGAAACAAGTTATATTATTTACAGGTTAAATCCCTTTTACGCCAACTTTAATAAACGTTTAATTAAATCGCCTAAGCTGTATTTTTACGACACCGGTTTAGCCTGCAGTTTATTAGGAATACACGAAGCCGATCAATTAAAAACTCATTATTTAAAAGGTGGTTTGTTTGAAAACCTTGTTATACTTGATATGCACAAAGCTCAATTAAATAAAGGAATCCACAAAGATCTTTATTTTTGGAGAGATAGTAATGGCAATGAAATAGACTTGCTATGGATGGAAGGGCAAAAGCTGAACATCGCTGAAGTTAAGTACAACAGCACGTTTAGTCAAAGTTACCTGAAAGGCTTAAATAGTTTTTCGACCCCGGCAACCTTTAAACTGAATAAAAAATGGATGATACTTGGCAATCATCGCCGACAAATACGTGGTGACGTAACAATAAGCGGGTACAAAAACATTCCAGATTAATTTATGCAATTTCAAAATTGAATTTTGAAATTGCATAAATCGTTATTTACTAAATATTAACATGATTTTAAAACTTAAATAGTTTTTTTTATACTGAACAAAAATTTATATTTACGTTAGACACTGATTTATGAAACTCCTATTAAAAAATATAAAAACGCTGGTACAAGTTCGCGAAACTTTAATAGATAAAGTTTCGGGAATAGAAATGACCAACTTACCGTGCATTCAAGATGCCTGGCTGGCTTGTGATAACGGGCTCATCAGCGATCTTGGAAAAATGGAGGACTTTCCGGGAATTACCGATTGGAAAGACCTAACGGTTATTGATTGTAGCGAAAAAATTGTGATGCCCTCTTTTGTTGATAGTCACACACACATTGTTTACGCCGGAAACAGGGAACAAGAATTTGTAGATAGAATTAACGGATTAAGTTATGAAGAAGTAGCCGCAAAGGGCGGAGGCATTTTAAATTCAGCCAAAAAACTTCGAGCTGCGAGCGAAGATGAACTCTTTGAACAATCAAAAATTCGTTTATCAGAAATTATTTCGCAAGGTACAGGGGCTGTTGAAATAAAAAGCGGTTATGGTTTGGATCTGGAAAGCGAACTGAAAATGCTACGTGTTATTAAACGATTACGCGAATTAAATTGGATCCCCGTAAAAGCTACTTTTCTTGGGGCACACGCCGTACCTGCCGAGTTTAAGGATAATAAAACGGGATACATTGATCTTATTATTGACAAAATACTTCCCGCAATTGCTAAAGAAAAATTGGCCGATTTTATAGATGTGTTCTGCGAAAAAAATTATTTTACTGCCGATGAAACAAAAAAAATATTAGAAGCCGGAAAAAAGCATGGCTTGATCGGGAAAGTACATGCCGAACAATTAAGCCACAGCGGCGGAATTGAAACAGGTGTTGAATGCGGTGCTATTAGTGTTGATCATTTAGAATTTTGTAACGATAATGATATTGAATTATTGAAAAAAAGTAAAACTATGCCAACAATTTTACCCGGTGCTGTTTTCTTTTTGAACCTGCCCTTACCTCCGGCGCGTAAAATGATAGATGCCGGATTACCGGTTGCTTTTGCGAG
>JANYBY010000045.1 GCA_025360565.1 Bacteroidota bacterium | reverse complement strand
AGCAATTTTGCAAAACTGCCGGGCGCGCAACTGCAGCAAATAAATTTATTGGAAATAATTCATTCATCGGTAAATTTGTTCGACAAAAAGAAAAACACTTCCGTTAAAATAAATATTGATCTTAAAGAGATGAATGTGATGGGCGATAAGGAGCAGGCTTTGCGTGTATTTAATAATGTACTTAAAAATGCCATACAAGCTACTGCGGAAGTAGAGAATGCAGAAGTGATCATTAGTGCCGAAGAAACCGCCGAAACATATACTGTAAAGATCCGGGATAACGGTTGCGGTATTGCCGACGCCATGAAGGAAAAGATCTTTACCCCTAATTTTACAACCAAATCAACCGGTTCGGGTTTAGGACTGGCAATGGTAAAAAACATTATCTCCGGCTTTGGCGGAAAGATCTGGTTCGATTCTGAGGAAAATAAAGGGACAACTTTTTATATGGAGTTTAAGCGGTGTAAGCTCTAAAAATTGAATAATACTCATCAAATAATTTGGTGAAATTGTACAAATTACTTGTATTTTTTACGTGTTTGCACAAAATATAAGGACAAAAAGGCTTTTTCATCGTTCCGAGTTCAGCGATCTTATAGCAGATCATGGAATTTTTTAAAGTTAATTTTTTTAAAATATAGGCTATTAAGAAAAAAAATGTATTACTTTGCATCAAATAACTAAATGTTTAATCGTTTTAAAATAGTTTTTGCCATTGTTGTTGCAATGGTTTTTGTTTTTCGACTTTTGTTTATAAACATTGGTATTTTGGCATCATTTAATTCTCAACAAACAGGTAAGTTAATAGCAAAAATCTATTCTGAAAACCAAAAAAGAAGGCGAAATGCTGATGTAACAGCCCAATCTAATGCTAAAGATTATACGATTGCCGAGATCTGTGCCGAAGATTCTGATAATGAAGAAGAAACCGCGAAAGCAAATACGCCTGCGGTTTTAACTGTTTTGTTTTCCTTTCTTAAGTACCTTGTTTTTATACCTAAATCGAATTTTCATTTCGATTCCATTAAGTGCAATTTATATCCCAAAAAGTATCTTGCACTTTCCATAATAAGGGTCTGACCAACGGAAACCTTCCGTCGAACACCTTTTAATTAATCATTATCAACCAAACCGATTCGGTTTAAAAGAACAAAATCACTATGAGCAAAGTTCTCATTTGCATAAGCCTGTGTACCGCTTTAATTTATACAAGCTGCAGTTCAAAAAAAGAAGAAAAGGAAGAAGAAATCAAATTTTTGGTTACAAGTCCTTTGAAAACAGACACAACGGTTATCAGAAATTATGTGTGTCAGATCCGCGCTATTCAACATATTGAAGTGCGTGCACTGGAAAGAGGGTATCTTCAGGAAATTTTTGTGGATGAAGGGCAGTTTGTAAAAAAAGGCCAAATGATGTTTCAGATTATGCCCCTGATATTACAGGCCGAAATGCAAAAAGCACAGGCCGAAGCCAATTTTGCGGAGATCGAATTCCTGACCACAAAAAAATTGACGGACAGTAACGTGGTGTCTTCAAATGAACTGGCTTTAGCCAAAGCAAAATTTGACAAGGCAAAAGCAGAATTATCATTAGCGCAAACTCATTTAAATTTTACCGAGATCAGAGCCCCTTTTGATGGTATTATGGATAAGTTTCAGGTAAGACTGGGAAGTCTTTTAAACGAAGGAGATCTGCTCACAACCCTTTCGGATAATAGTAAATTGTGGGTTTATTTTAATGTTCCGGAAGCAGAGTACTTGGATTACAGAACCAAAATAAATAAGGACAGTTTACTAAAAGTAAAGCTCCTGATGGCAAATAATGAGTTGTTCGATTTCCCGGGGGTAGTAGAAACAATTGAGGCCGATTTTAATAATGAAACGGGTAATATCGCTTTCAGGGCTACTTTCCCTAATCCAAATGCCTTGTTAAGGCATGGCGAAACGGGTAATGTTATGGTAACCGCGAGCCTTAAAAACGCGGTCATTATTCCTCAAAAAGCAACCTTCGAAATTCTTGAAAAGAAATATGTTTTTGTAGTAGGTAAAGATAATGTGGTTACGCAAAGGGAAATTACAATAAATTCAGAAATGCCGGACCTGTATGTTATCGGGAAAGGTTTGTCTGAAAATGAAAAAATAATGCTTGAAGGAATTCGAAAAGTGAAAGACGGTGATAAGATCGAATTTAACTACGAAGATCCGAAGAAAGTGATAGCCAATTTAAAAGTATATGTTGAATAACATAAATATAAAAAAGAAAGAAAATGTTTAATTTATTTTTAAAGCGACCGGTGCTCGCAATCGTATTATCACTGGTGATCATTTTCATGGGTGTACTGGCCATTAAAACATTGCCCACCTCACAGTTTCCCGAAATCGCGCCTCCTGTGGTAATGGTTTCCGCGTCGTATCCCGGAGCAAGTGCTAAATCACTGGCCGAATCTGTTATCATTCCTTTAGAACAATCCATTAACGGTGCATGGGGTATGCGTTACATGACATCTGATGCTACCAGCGCGGGTGAAGCAAATATCCAGGTTGTATTTAATCCCGGTACCGATATCAATCAGGCTTTGGTTCAGGTTTCTAATCGTGTTCAACAAGTAACAAACAGGCTGCCAATACTGGTGCAACGCGAAGGGGTAATTATTACACCTGTAATTCCAAGTATGTTAATGTACGTGAACTTGTATAGTAAGGATAAGGATGCAAATATGAAATTCCTTTTCAATTATGCAGGTGTTAACATGATACCCGAAATACAAAGGATCAACGGCATTGGTCAGGCCAGAATATTAGGCAGTCGGCAATATGCCATGCGTGTTTGGTTAAACCCTGATAGGATGCGCGCGTACAAAGTTTCACCGGATGAAGTGATGGAAGCGTTGAGCGATCAAAGTATTATTGGTAAACCCGGGCGTATAGGCAGGGGTGATAGTAAACAGGCCGAAGCATTAGAGTATGTGCTGGCATACTCAGATCGTTTCAGTGATGCCAAGCAGTATGAAAATGTGATCATCCGGGCTAATTCAAAAGGAGAACTTCTTCGCCTGAAAGATATTGCTACAGTTGTATTAGGAAGCGAATACTATGATATTTATTCTAACCTCAACGGAAATCCCTCTGCGGCCATCGTTCTAAAACAAACTTACGGCAGTAATGCCAGTGTGGTAATTGAAAACGTAAAGGCTAAACTTGATGAATTAAAAAAATCTTTTCCTCCGGGTATGGATTATGAGATCAGTTACGATGTATCCAATTTCCTTGATGCTTCTACCGAAAATGTAATTCACACCCTGCGCGACGCGTTTATTTTAGTTGCTCTTGTTGTATTTCTTTTTCTTGGCGACTGGCGCTCTACACTAATTCCTACACTTGCTGTACCTATCTCACTTATCGGAGCTTTTATTTTTATGTCGGTGTTTGGCCTCACAATTAATATGATCACTTTGTT
>JANYBY010000043.1 GCA_025360565.1 Bacteroidota bacterium | reverse complement strand
ATTTTTTCGGTAAGGACAAACAAAAAATTATTTAAAATTAACTGTGTGGGCAATGAGTTGAGACTCGAAATACAAGGTTCGTTTAAAAAAGCCAACAAGGGCGATACCTTGAATTTTGATAAATTAGAAACGGCTTGTTTGGAAAAACACAAAAAGAAATACAGGTTTATTATTATTGATTAAATGAAAAATCTCCTAAATATAATGTTGTTGTTTATTTCCGTGAATTGTTATTCTCAAGCAACGACCAGCGAAACAATTACTATTTCAAACTCAAAGCTTAAAAAAATGACAAAGACGGAAGAAATAATTGCACCTCTCTCGGGATGCGACGCAAAGTCTTGTAGTCTTATTTATAAAGTAAGAGGCAAGCTTGTTCATTCTGCGGGTAGTAGTGAAAATATAAATGAAACTCTAAAAAATGCGCTTAAACAAATTGACAAAGGCAGCAAACTTTATATAGACATGAAATACAAGTGTTCCGAAAAAATTAAAACAAGATCTATTGTTATTACGCTAAATGAATAATTTGAAAACAGCTTTAAAAATAATTTTAATTTTTATAACATTCAACAGCAATGCCCAAAATAAAACCGTTGCCAATGAGGTTAAAATATCCAAAGCAAAACTCGCAGCCTTAATTACAGTTAAAGAAATTATAAGCGATATTCCGGCCGATTGTTTAATTGGTTCATTTGAATGTTCGGCAAATACCAAAGATGGCATTGCCACAGTTACAAATAACAGCGACGACTTTAACGCCATCACAAAAAATGTATTGGCAACTTTAAAAATTAATAATCGCTTTTATATTAGCAATTTTAAAGCGCCTTGCAGCGCTAAACTAAAAAAGGAATACAGTTTTGTGGTAACCGAATAGTCGGAATTTTGCTTCCAATCGGGCGCTTTTTTATACCAAAAAAGTGCATAACATTCCCTCCGGTTTTGAAACCTTATTAAAAGTAGCCCGTAAACACATACGAAGACCCCTAAAATCTTACAGTTGAAATATCAATTCCTCATATTCTTTTGTGTGCTTTCAGCGGTTTTTTTGAGCCAATCCGGAGCAGATTCCACTAAAGGCATTGTTTCGCAAGTAAGGGTTTATGAAGAGATAAAAGTGCCTCGAGAAACGTTACTGAAAGCTAAAATTGTTAAAGATATTATTCCCGGAATGCCCGTGGATTGTAGAATTGACAGCTGTGCTTTTTTATGTTCGGGCCGAAAAGGGGAATTTTACAACGGCGAATTTAAGGGAAGTGATAATTTTCAAGAGCAAATGGATACAAAAAATACCATGAAAATTTATATACAAATTATATCTTCGTGTCCTGATGCGCATAAGCCGCGTTATGCCATTAAAATTGAATAATGCCTCTAAAAGAAAATTGGAAAAAACTCTCTCCTTATTTTGTCGATATTTGGCAATACCTTGTTATTATTGTCATAATGATCTTTGCAGCCATTTTTATTTTATAATGAACGCAGAGACACAGAGTTTGGAGCCGCGGAGTTTTTTGCAAGGAAAGGAGATAAAAAATCTCTTAACTTTGTGTCTCCCTTTCTCCGTGTTAAAAAACAATGCTTACTAAAGAAAATATTTTTTCAATTCTCTCAGAAATTCCCGATCCCGAAATTCCGGTAATTACAATTGTGGAATTGGGCGTTGTTAGGAATGTAAATATAATAGACGAAAAAAATATTGAGGTAACTATTACACCAACTTATAGCGGCTGCCCCGCCATGAAACAAATGGAGGATGACGTAAGAAAAAAATTGAGTGAGCAAGGATTTCAAAACATAAATATTAAAATGGTTTATAGTCCGCCATGGACAACCGATTGGCTTAGTACCGAAGCAAAATTAAAATTGCAAAAATATGGCATTGCTCCGCCCGAAGAAAGTACAACAGACAAATCTTTTTTAACGGGTAAACATAAGGCAATTACCTGCCCACGATGCAAAAGTAAAAACACACAAATGGTCTCACAGTTCGGAAGTACAGCTTGTAAAGCATTGTACAAGTGTTTAGATTGTTTAGAGGCGTTTGATTATTTTAAGTGTATCTAACCACGGAGACACGGAGGACACAGAGACTCTTAGAGAAAATTCTTACACCAAATTTTCTTTTATCTAACTAAATGTCTGCGGCTAATAAAAAGACTCCGTGTTTCTCAGGGTTCTTAGCGTCTCCGTGGTTTAAATTTTAAACTTTCCGTTTCGGATTGTCCGTTAAAAAAGCTTTCCAGCCGGTGTACGATTTTTTAGCAGAGTCCGTTTTTTTATTCTGGTAATAATGACAAAGTGCTGCGCCTAATGCATCAGTGGCATCTAAATATTTATCGTCTTTTTTAATTCCTAAAATTTGTATCAGCATGGCGGCAACTTGTTCTTTACTGGCGTTACCGTTCCCTGTAATACTCATTTTTATTTTTTTTGGGGAGTATTCCGTTATCGGAATTTTTTTACTGAGTGCTGCCGCAATAGCAACACCCTGCGCCCTGCCGAGTTTTAACATGGACTGTACATTTTTACCAAAAAATTGCGCTTCAATAGCCAGTTCATCAGGTTTGTATTCTTCGATAATGGCGAGGGTGCGCTCAAATATTTTTTGCAGGCGTAAAGCATGGTCATCAAGTTTATCTAATTTAATTACGCCAATGCTCAGGGGTTTAACAACATTATTTTGTATGTGAATTAGGCCATAGCCCATAACTATAGTGCCGGGGTCAATTCCTAAAATAATTCTGTCGTTTTGTGCCATTTTATAAATAATGCCGATAGAGTAGCTGTTATAGTACAATTTATTGGACTATTACAGATCCCGTATCGGTATAAAATGTAAATTTAACCACATTTGAATACACGAAAGAAAATAATTTCAATTGTTTTAAAACTTTTAATTGGTATTGCCTGTTTCGCCATCGTTTATTTCCGATTAAAAAGCGATTTTACAGCCGATAATCTTCAATTACTTTATGAAAATGTATTTTCAGGCTCCGGTCTGGTTTTTTTTGGTATTTGCCTCATTTTAATTCCTGTTAATTGGGGAATAGAATCCTACAAATGGAAAATAATTACGGCGCCCATTCAACCTATAAGTTTTTTTACGGCTCAAAGATCGGTTTACGCGGGTATTTGCCTTGGTAATTTAGCGCCGGGGCGCGCGACCGAATTTTTAGCAAAAATTATTTTTTTCGATCCGGGCAATCGTTCTAAAATAACTGTGTTGCATTTTGTGAACGGCATGTTTCAATTGTGTGTTACGTATTTAATAGGTTTTGTAGCCCTAGCATTTAAATTAAATAGTTTCGGAGAAAAATATATATGGATCGCATATGCAACGGGGTCGGTAGCTTGTTTGGTTATTATTATTTTTGTACTCAGTCTTTTAAAAATAAATAAAGTGCTGCAGTATGTTTCGCGCAAGATCTATAAAAGCCAAAATAATTCTGATGTTGCGGCTGTCGCATTCGAGTATCAATTTACCGCTCGGCAATTAATTCAGTTGTTTGCTTTTTCGGTTTTGCGTTACATTGTTTTTTCTATTCAAATGATCTTATTGATCGGTTTATTTTATAATGCCGGCATTACACTTTCTATCGTTTTATCTGTTGCGCTGTATTTTTTAATTACTACCACTATTCCTATGATAAGCATAATTGAACCCGCTATCAGAGCGGCTGTGGCTTTGGTGGTTTTTAAAGACACCGGCATTTCAAATACTGCCATTGCGCTGGCCTCGGTTTCAATCTGGCTTATTAACATAATTATTCCTAGTATTTACGGTTACTTTATTTTGCTACAACAAAAATTTGATTTTAATTCCCACAATTCAAAAAAATGATCTGGGTTTTTTATAGTTTATTATTTATCCTTTTCATTTACGCGTGCGTTTTGGTGTGGCTTGCCAATGGTTATGTAAAAACTGAATTATTTTTTGTGAATAATGAGATAAAAGAGGTTTCATTAAGTATTATCATTTGCGCGCGCAATGAAGAAAAAACGATCGCCCGCTGTTTAAAAACAATTGTTGAGCAGGATTATGATCACGCAAAAATTCAAATAATTGTTATAAACGATGCAAGTACCGATAATACTGTGTTGCAAGCCGGGGCTGCCTTAAAGAATTCGGAAATTAATTTTAAGATCATCTCTAATCAAACGCAAAAGGGTAAAAAAGAAAGTATCAGTTACGCTATGCAATTTGTGCAACACAACTTAATTGTATTACGCGATGCCGATACTTATACAAGATCGTATTCTTGGTTAAAAAGCATTTCGGATTTTTACCGGCAAAAAAGATCAGACCTCATCATTGGCCCTCTCTCCATTTCAGATAATTCGGGTTCATTATGGGCCATGCAGGCTATTGAAAATAATGTACTCGCCGTTTTAAATGCCGGAAGCGCATTCTATAAAAAACCATTCTTATGCAATGGGGCCAATTTAATTTTTACAAAAACTCTTTTCGAAAAAACAAAAGGATATCAAAATCATCTTCATATTAATTCGGGCGATGATATTTTATTTTTAGAGGACGTAAAAAAAATTCAGGGGGTAAAGATAGATTATCTTAAATGTTCCGATGCCATCGTTTCAACTTATCCTTGTTTTTCGTTTACGCAATTGCTTTCGCAAAAAATACGCTGGGCCGGCAAGTTTAAAGTAAATAATAATAAATTAAATTTAGCTTTAGCGGTTTTAAGCTTTATAGTAAACATGGCATGGCTTTTTTGCTGGTTTTACGGTTTTTTAGTCCCCCAAAATGGCGGGTTAAGCTTAATTTTTGTAGTTTTTAAGCTTTTAATTGACATTTTGTTACTATTTTTAGCTTCACGTTTTATAAAAAATAAAGCTATTGTTTGGTACATTTTACCCATTGGGCTCATTTATCCCATTTATTCATGTATCATTGCAATTTCCGCAGTTTTTATAAAGCCAAAATGGAAATAACCTTTTATGTTTTTTAAAAAGAAAAGCATCGACTTTGAGTCCGAATCATTAAGTCAACAAACCTGGCGGAGATTTAAGCGCAGTAAACTCTCAATGCTCGGACTTATCATAATCGGCATTTCTTGCCTCATTTCAGTTTTAGGATATTTAATTACGCCCGACAAAACGCCTTACGCCAATGATCAAAAACCCGAATTGCACATTAAGGAGCCAGGGTTTTCGGCAAAATTTTTATTGGTAAGAAAAAACGAGGTTTTCGAAAAACAAAATATTTTTAAAAGCATGTTGTTCGGCTCGTACGACGAATATTCGGCCTATACCGTTTACAATTATTTTTTTCGCGGTCCTAATGTTGAGGTTGAA
>JANYBY010000344.1 GCA_025360565.1 Bacteroidota bacterium | reverse complement strand
CTTTGTTATAAACATCGTAATAGTTGTAACGGGTGTAGGCTTTTAAACTAAGTTCTTTATAATATGAATTTAACTTTGGATATGGCCTGTCGGAAATTACTGAAGAATCGTTTTGTACTTTTAAACTATCCATGTGAATGATAATTTTTCCGAAATCGAGATCAAATAATTCAGGCGATAAAGTTATGGTGTCGTGCCCCTTGATCTTTTTAGTGTCTTCGTTGTAATTGCTGTATAATTTGTATTGGGTGTTGATTTGTGTTTTGTGTTGTATTGATTTTAAATAAGCGTCGCCTGATAATACTTTTAATTCCCACAGAGCTTTTGCAACTTCATTCTGTTGGGTTATCAACTCTAACCGTTTTTTTAAAACAATAATTTTGCTTAAATTAAAAAAGGCAATCACCCGTGTATAAAATTGTAACGAAGATGATGGTGCGTTGAGGGTTTTTGACCTGCCTGTTTCAAGGAAGAAGAGGTCGTTTTGCAAGGCTTTTATTCTGTTTCTGTTCTCTACCAAACCTCCTTTTAAAAAATCCCATTCTAAACCAAAAGAAAATTTCCGGCGAAAAACAACCGCGTCGTCGGGATTAATAAAGGGAGTTCCTAAATTTTCTTGATAACCTCCGGCAAAACTTAAGCCCTTGTCTTTTTTATAAACCCTTTGCTGTAGTTTGGTTCTTCTAATAAGCAGCTCGGTTTGCATTACATTCTTATTTAATAATGGGTTTGTGGCCGTAAGCGAAAAAGATTGTTTTGCCCCGGTACTTTTAGTCTCAACTAATTCATCAAACGTTACAGTTCTGTTCTTATCCCAAATTACAGTTAAGTCACTTATGTAGCCCGCAACTAATGAGTCTAATTTTTTATCATTCTGTGCATACGTTTTGCAGATACAAAAAACAATAATTGAAACAATAAATATTCGGCTTAAGCGGCTGATACTTTTTTTATTTAAAAACAACTTTTAAAATTCCTTTTCCTTCGCCGTTGGCTGTAACCTTTATAAAATATAAGCCTCTATAATGATTGTTATTGCTCAGGTTGTGATAGTTTGAATTCTCCGTGCATTGTTGTTCAATTAGTTTTCCGTTAATATCGTAAATATAACACTCAATGTGCGCGTAGTTTTTATCTAACTCAATGATCGAATTTGTAACGCACGGGTTTGGAAATACTTTTAATTGAGCGGAAGGATTGCCAATAAAATTCTCTTTTACACTCACCGGTGGAAAAGTTGAAAAATAAAGGATCTTATCGTTCACTTCCCAATCGTTTGCAATAATGGAAATGTTATTGCCGCTGCCATCTTTTACAAGAATTTTGTCTAAGAGTTTTCCTTTATCCACAATAAAACTAATGGAGTTGGGCAAAGGCAAAAATTTATTGGGAATGGTTATGGTTAGGGTGTTTCCGTTTAATGATGAAATAAAATCAATCGAATCGCGCGCCACCCAATAATCGCCGTAAGTATCCATGTTGGTAATAAAAATATCGTTTGTAAGCCCCGAAATATAGTTTTGCTCGGCTGTTAATTTAAACATCCGGGTTGGGTGAATTAGTAAAACAGTTGGCGCGTAATTCCGTTTATTTCTTGTTGTAACATCCAGCCATTGTAAAACTCTTTGAGGCATGGTTGCCGGTGTCATTGTGCTTGAGGGCACCACGTCCGAAATGGTCATTGGAATCTCCCACACTTTTGTAATTGCCCCGCTTGAAGAATTACTTTTTTTACATTTGTACGGGAAATTAGTAAGTACATCGTTAGCGCTGAAAGTGGAATTAAATTTGTAGCCTACAGTATCAAGCGCGTTAATTAACTTCGGGTTAAAACATAAATACCCCGCTCTGAATGTTTTTATCTGTAACCCAAAATTGGTGTTCAATAAATTTTTCGAAACTTCCGCTTCCGCTATAACATTTCCGTTGGTGGTGGGATTAGCGTTACCCTGATTGTATGGAAGATAACTTGATGTGGTGTTGCCCAATGTACCCAACGGGAAAACAGAAGCATCATCAAAATCGGGAAAGTGCCCAACAGAATGGCTTCCTAATACATGTCCTTGACCGAGCAGATATTGTACTTTTGGAATATTAAAAATATTGTAAAAATCAGCAAGTGCACCATCATCAACATAATGCGTGGTAATCAAATATTGCGCCTTTAATTGAATTTGATTTTCCCAATCAGAATAGTAGTGCATGGTATCATATGAGCTGGTGGCATCAATATCGTGCGTAACCATAACGGTGCTTTTGCTGTTGTAAGGACTGGTATGCAAATAAGGCGAAAACGAAACATGATTTAATAAAGCCGCTTTTAAGAATAAAATTATTACATCCGATGTGGGCTCAAAACCATTGCTGTAGCTACGGTTGGCATCGTAATCTCTGTTTTGCTGATTTACTAAAATTAAATTTTTAAAAGAAAAACCAAGAGCGTAGGCAAAACCTGCGCCATAAGTACCTCTGGTAATGGCGTCGTTGTTATTGCCATATTTTGCAAGTGAGAGCGCTCCCCCAACAGTGTAATAACGTGTATTGATCACAGAGGTATATGTAATTTTACCAAGGCTGATGGTAGTTTCCAACGTATCATCCAACCATTTAAACGAAGGGTCGTTTAAAAAAGTATTAAATAATATCTTGTAATTGGTGCTTGAGTTGCCGCCACCGCTTAATCCGTATAAAGGATAGAAGTAAGGATCGCGCATATAAGGCGCAAACAAAATACCGCCTTTATTCACATAACTAATTAAACTATCTTTTTCGGGCGTGGTAAATGTAAAGGTTTCAGTTTTGCTTGAACAAATGATGGCCGAATATTTTTTTGCCGTATCAACATTGGTAGTAACTATAAATGGCAGTCCGCTAACTTTTAAAACATGTTTAAGCGAAAATAGTTCTGCATCGTCGGTCTCAGCGTTTCTAACAGTTACATCTAAAATTGCAACTTTGCGGCGTAATAAAGGATTGGTTCCGAAAACAGGAACAAAAACAATTACAAGTAAAAGGACTAAATTTTTTTTTAAAAGCATCTTTTATCTTTTTTTTTCGGAAATCAAAAATAGTCTTTTTTTTCGATAAAACGTGAAAAATGTAAGGTTAAATAATGATTATAAGCCATGAGTAATAACGCAATAGTTTGCTTCTGTTCGGTCATTTCTCAACTCATTTGATATATTTTGTAGTTATATTTGGTATTAATGTTGCACACTTACATACTCTACGTTTGTATCGGCTTGTCGGCAATTGTTTCGGTTTTAGTTTGGATAGATTATTACCGGCGTATAGATGTGTTTGAACCGGATAAGATCCGGCATCTTTTAGTAGCTGTATTAATAGGCTGTGGCACGCCTTTTATAAGCATTTTGGTTTACAGAGTGTTCGACTATTTATCATTCGAAATGAATGGTGAGCCATTAAATGATCTTTTATATTCGGTTTTTGGCATTGGATTAAATGAAGAGCTAAGCAAAATAGTTGGAGTTATAATTGCTTTTCGAATATTAAAAAAACAAATAAACGAATCTATAGATTACCTTATCTATGCGGGTATGGTGGCCCTCGGTTTTGCCTTGGTAGAAAATTTTACGTACATAGAACGGTTTGGAATTGATATTCTCACAGAGCGATCGTTTTATTCGGTGTTGGAGCACATTATAAATACGAGTATTATTATCTATGGTTATTTTAGGCTCAGGGTTTACGGAAAAGGCAAACAATTTACAAATACAATAATTGCATTAGCAACAGCCATCAGTTCACACGGCTTATTCGATTATTTTATTTTCAACCCAAATTTTAAATACATTTCTCCTGTTCTTGTAATTATCGTTTATTTAATAGGGATTAATTTTTGGATCTCCATGTTGAATAACGCCATTAATTATTCTTCGCATTTTAATTATTCAAAAATACAGTATACCAACAAATTATTTTACCGACTTCTTATCTGGTATTTCTTTACCATGTTGATTGGGTTAGTGTATAAAGCATACTTTACTAATATGTTCTTTGCCATTGCTAATTCACTACATCATATTTTCAGCAATGCTTTATTATTTACCATTGTTATTTTACGGGCCAGCCGGTTTAAGATCTATAAAAATTACTATCAGCCCATAACTATACAGTTGCCGTTTTACATTACAAAGAACAACGATGAAGATTTTAGATTATTCACTTTGATCCCTATTAAAATAAGAGGCGAGAATTCGCATGAATATTTTTTAACCGCCAAGATAGATAAGGAAATAGAAGTAAAGCCGGTTAATCCCCGAAAAAGTTTTTTGCAACACACGGTAAGTGCTACAGTAGCGGATAAACTTTTTTTGGATAATGACACCACTATTTATATGATAAAACTAACGGACAAAAACTCCAATAATACGTTTTTCCTGAAACCAAAAACAACAGGCAAAATATTCATTGATGAAGTATATCCAATAAACGAATTGCTGGTAGATGACACACCTGATGTATTACCAAAAAAACTAAGCGAATTAAGATTTTTAGAATTTGTATTTGTAAAAGCGGATAACGAAGTGGCTAAAGTGAATTATTGATGCGTTAAACTCTTAAGCTTTTCCAAAGTTTTAAACTTTGGAAAAGTTCTAACTCCATCAATCTATAAATAATGCTCTGTCTGCCTTTGTTTCGGAATTGCTTAATTTGGCGGAGAAGAATAATTCGTGAGCGCTGTATTTAAAAGTAGAATTTAAACTTTTGAATGTATAACCAAACTTGCATTTTTTATAAGCGAGATTTATTCCGCTAATGATTCCAAAAAAAGTACTGTGTAAACTTGCAATATTGCCAACAGTGTAGTCAAAACGAGGCCTTACGGCAGTTTGCAGCGAAAGCATTTTATAAGTTGTATAAAATCCACTTTCCCAATATTGTTCGTTATAATGTTGCAATTTTAAAACAGAGTAGGGCTGCAGCGAAACAGGTTTATCTCTAAACAAAATTCCGCTAACATGGTAAATTTGAGTTAAATCTCTTTTAATAAAATGGAATCCGATCATAGGTTCATTAATATCAAACATTGAAAGTCCAAATGTAATTTTATCATTTATATTCATGATAAACCCTGAAGATAAACTGGCAGTTTCCCATATAAACTTTGGTTGGCTGATATCCACAACTCCTCTCATATCGGCATAGCGATAAGGTGAAGATCCATTATTGGCTGAAGCCACATCAACGAAATAACTTTTTGTAAGATCGAGTGCCCATTGGAGATATGAAAACTGTAATGAAGGAACAATCGTAATATTATTTCTTAATTTTATTTTGTAAGCCCCACTTAGATCAATCTGATTTGAAGCATATAATTTTGAATTATAATCGTGTTTTGTAAATGATAAACCAACACCCAAGCCATTTTTAAAACCATAGTCAGCCCCAAAATAAGATTGTGAAACGGGAATGGAGTTTGCATAAGAACTGGCATAAAGCGTTTGGATATTTAATCCTTTTGAACTTCCTGCAAAGGAAGGATTTAGAATTAATTTTTGCTGCCCTGTTGAAGCAAAAGCATATTCTTTTTGCGCGTTCACTTTCGTATTTACAAAGAAAAGTATTCCGATTAAAAGCAATATGCAAGCTTTTGTTTTCATTACTTTGCTGATCGATTTCTTTTTTAACGCAATTACGACTTTAATATTTTGGTCTTTAACATAATTAAAGTTAACGAAATTATATCACAACAAAAAACCCCTGTATTTCTACAAGGGTTTTAATTTATAATTCTTAATTTCAGGCTACGCTTCTTCTTCTACTTCTTCTTTCGAGGCCATTAAGCGCTCGTACTCCTCTTTGCTGCCAACAACTAATTTTTCGTACTGGCGTAAACCTGTTCCTGCAGGAATTAAATGCCCAACAATTACGTTTTCTTTTAATCCTAACAAATGATCTACTTTGCCGTGTACTGCTGCTTCGTTCAATACTTTTGTTGTTTCCTGGAACGATGCCGCAGAGATCCAACTGTTAGTTTGTAACGATGCACGGGTAATACCTTGAAGTATTGGGCTTGCGGTTGCAGGCACAGCTTCGCGGGCTTCGGCTAATTTTCTGTCTTTACGTTTCAACACAGAATTTTCGTCGCGTAATTTACGTGCGGTAATAATTTGTCCGCGTTTCAGTTCTTCACTGTCGCCCGGATCGGTCACAACTTTTTGTCCGTAAATGGCATCGTTCTGCGTCATAAAATCAACTTTGTTTATTAATTGTTGCTCCAAGAACATAGTATCGCCCGGATCAACGATCTCAACCTTACGCATCATTTGACGCACAATGGTTTCAAAGTGTTTATCATTTAATTTTTGTCCTTGTAAACGGTAAACCTCCTGGATCTCGTTCACTAAATACTCTTGTACAGCTGTTGGACCTTTAATGAATAAAATATCTCCGGGGCTTGTAGCACCGTCAGATAAAGGCTCTCCTGCTTTTACAAAATCATTTTCCTGAACTAAAATGTGTTTACTTAAATTTACTAAGTAACGACGTTGCTCGCCGGTTTTTGCTTCAACCACAACTTCGCGGTTACCACGTTTAATTTTACCGAAGCTTACAATTCCATCTATCTCACTAACAACTGCAGGATTACTTGGATTACGTGCTTCAAATAATTCGGTTACACGAGGTAAACCACCGGTAATATCTCCTGTTTTACCTGTAATGCGAGGTATCTTAACAAGAATTTGTCCCGGTTCAATTTTTGCTCCTTCGTTAACTACAATGTGCGCGCTAACAGGAATGTTATATGTTTTTAAAGGCTCACCTTTTTTGTCCACAATTTTAATTAACGGACTCATGGTTTTGTCTTTACTTTCAATAATTACTTTTTCTTTAAAGCCTGTTTGCTCATCAGATTCTTCACGGAAAGTTACGTTCTCTTTAATGTGTTCGTATTCAACGCTACCACCAAATTCAGAAACGATAACCGCGTTGTATGGATCCCAATCGCAGATCAGATCTCCTTTTTTCACTTTAGCGCCAGGCTTCAAATATAAGTTTGAACCGTAAGGTACGTTACCTGTTGTTAAAGTAATTCCGGTGTTCACATCAATAATGCGCATTTCGGTTGAACGGCCAATAACAATATTTGCTTTTTTGCCTTCAGGTGTTACCCTGTCAACAGTACGCAATTCATCAATTTCCATAATACCATCGTATTTGGCAACTAAATTAGATGAGGATGCTGCGTTACTTGCTGTTCCACCAACGTGGAAAGTACGTAACGTTAATTGTGTACCCGGCTCACCAATTGATTGCGCGGCAATTACTCCTACTGCTTCACCTAACTGAACTAAACGTCCGTTAGATAAATTTCGTCCGTAACATTTAGCGCAAAC
>JANYBY010000338.1 GCA_025360565.1 Bacteroidota bacterium | reverse complement strand
GCTCATATTCATCATACCATACATGGTCATGGTCATGCTCATGCTGTTATCAACATAATTGGCCATACCCATTACGGTAATTCTATTTGTTATACCATACATCAGCATTAACATGTGCATTTGCATAGTCATTTTTTCGGGCGCCATAATGTAATTAGTAAAAATTGCATCGTTGCTTATTGCCGAAGAGCCCGATAAATTACCCGCCATGCCCATATTCATATACCTGTATGAAACCATCCATTGTCCTTTATCATGACCATGATCTAACATCACACCAATTGGTGCGTGAAAATCGGGCCGCGAAGAACAATCGCATTTTATATTTGAACAAATGCTGTCCTGCGCTTTTACAGTTAATATAGTAAACCATAAAATAAGCAGCAGCATGTTTTTTATTGAAAACATGTTTTTGTTTTTAATGTGATTAAATTCTTTTGGAAGCATGAAGTATATAAATACAATATATCCGCAGTTTTAAACCGGGAAATACCGAACAATTAATACTTCAAAAAAAATCAGGTCACACGGGGAGGCGGAGAAATAATTTCCGGAACCGGAGAAGAATAGCGCGGAGCTATTGTGTTGTTTTTACCTAGAACAGAAACAATATAAGCTGATCTTAAGCGGAAAGCACGGGTTGGCACTTCCTGGAAATTAATTATCTTAACAAGAGTGGGAGTTCCTTTTACGGGACTTTCTTTTTCATCAGCCTCTTTTATGGTTTTTTCAAGGTGACATTTTCCGTGACATTCCATTTCCGGCTTATCTTTATTCTCGCATAAATTTTCGGAAATGTAAGTGTAGTTGATATAATAATTTACATAAGGAATATACGTTTTAAGCATACTTACCGTGTATAAAGATAAAAACAGGAGTATGGCAGCCCCTTGATATGAAAATGCTTTCTTCAGGAACTCAAATTTAATGAAAAAAAACGCGATTGTTGCGATTTTATGAAGAATAATTATACCAAATGAAGCAATTTTTATACTTTTTTGAGGAACCGGATGGTCACTTTTTTCGTAAATTAGAGGTTTATGATAAGCCTTAGAGGAATAATATTTGTGTTTATTACATTTTCCGCTAAATGCCTTCTTGCCCAATTTACCAGCGCCGAAATTGGAGTAGATGGGCTACTTGTTCTCAGTGCCAAAGAGGAGTTGAAATGAGTGTGCGCAAACTTGATTTTGTTAAGGAAGTGGAAGTAAACCTGGAACATACCAATGGCAAGATAACTTTTAAACCGGGCGCTAAAGTAAATATGGATAAAATAGCGAAAGCTGTAAGTGATGCGGGATTTTCAATGCGATTTTTAAAAGTGAATTTTACCTTTAACAATTTAAATGTAAGCGATAATTTTTGTTTTCCGTTTGAGGGAAATAATTATCAATTTATAAAAACAGGCAATCTATCTTTAAGTGGCGAAAAAACAATTAAAATTGTTGGTAAGAGTTTTGTACCCGCGAAAGAATATAAAAGCATTAAGTCTGAATTAATAAAAACATGCGATAAATCAACTCCCACCTTCTTCGTTATGTTATGAACCCGCTTAAAATGAAAAAACTTTTCGCCGGTTTATTTTTCATATTATTAAGCAAAGCAAATTCACAGGAGCTCTTTCTTCTCAACGAACCTGCCAGTACAATTCCCAAAGGTGTTTTAGGTATAAGGCAATTTAACGAAACCTATAAGGACGTAAATATTTACCGCAACATGTTTTGTTTACGGGTGATGTACGGTTTGCTGCCTAAATTAACTGTTATGGCAACTGCGGGTGCAAACAACCATCACGGCAAAACTTTTCCTGATAATCTTGTTTCTCATACACACAACGGCAATCAAACAACTTTTACCACCGGAAATATTCAGCGCGGCGTTCAATACCCATACCAAATAGCAGGCGTTTATTTATTTGCCAAATACCGATTTTTTACCAGCGACGGGCAAAACAGCCATTTAAGAATGGCCTTATATGGAGAATGGTCAAACAATAAAGTGGCGCACGATGAAGCTGAACCCAATTTACTTGACGATACCAAGGGTTTTGGCGGCGGTTTAATTATTACAGCTCTTAAAAAAAGATTTGCTGTTTCTTTAACGAGCGGAGTAATTATTCCCGGCACTTATAACGGTTTTGCGACTGATCCGCTCAGCAGTGATCTGATCCCAACAAAAATAAATTACGGCAATGCGTTAAAATATAATGTATCTTTTGGGTATTTGGTTTTACCCAAACATTATTCAGGTTATAAGCAAACCAATTTAAATTTGTATGTTGAATTTATGGGCAAAGCGTATCAGCAGGCAAAAGTAACGCAGTATGGTATTGTAGATGTGCCCGTTCAAACACCTTTATTGCAAGCCGGAAATTATATTGAGATTCATCCCGGCCTGCAGGCAATTTTTAATTCTAATTTACGTTTAGACCTGTCGGTTGGTTTCCCGATGATAAATACTTCTTATACACGATTTTATCCAATGTACATGATCGGCATTCAACGGTATTTTTATTTTAGGAAAAAATAGTTCAATAATATATTTTATAATAATAAAAAATGAGGCACTACTTATTAGCTGAAACAAACTGGAAGAATTTAAAAGGCGCGAAGATCGATCTGGCCATTCTTCCTTGAGGCGCAACCGAAGCCCACAATTATCACATGCCCTATGCAACCGATGTAATAGAAGCTGACCACATCGCGGCAGAGGCAGCTCGAATTGCTTATGAAAAAGGAACTAAATTAATTGTACTTCCAACAATTCCATTTGGGGTAAATACCGGACAAAAAGATATTCTTTTAGACATAAATATAAATCCAAGCACGCAATTTGCGATCTTAAACGATATTATTGAAGTGTTAGATCGTCAGGGAATTTATAAACTGCTTATTTTAAATAGTCGGCCATCAAAAAACTCTTAAGAAACTGTTTCTGAGGAGATTTAATAAGAATCTGTCTGTTTTATTCTGCCGTAAATTTTTCAAGTCGCAATAAAAACCGGCATTTTTTTTACGAAAACTCAGGCGTAATGCTGCGC
>JANYBY010000337.1 GCA_025360565.1 Bacteroidota bacterium | reverse complement strand
TATTATTATGAAATAAATAAAAACGAAAAAGCAGAAGAATTAAAAAGCAAATGTTTGTTCTTGTATAAAAAATATGCAGATAATTTAACACAAAACGAGTTTAATTTGGATGTGCATTATAAATTAGAAATATTGAGTAAGTAAATTGGAATATAAACTACATAGTCTAAAACCTGAAGAGAAAAAATTACTGGATGAAGGCAAATTACTGCCGATCATGGAAGAATTCTACACCATACAAGGCGAAGGCTTTAATACAGGCAAGGCCGCGTATTTTATACGAATCGGCGGCTGCGATGTGGGCTGCCATTGGTGCGATGTAAAAGAAAGCTGGGACGCGAATTTGCACCCCCTTACCCCTACCGAAAAAATTATCGAAAATTTAATTTCATACCGCGCAAAAAGTGTGGTTGTTACAGGCGGCGAACCTTTAATTTATAATTTAGATCACCTCACGGCACTGCTCAAACAGAAAAATATTGAAACTTTTATTGAAACTTCGGGCGCATACAATTTAAGCGGGCATTGGGATTGGATCTGCCTTTCTCCCAAAAAAACAATGGCGCCAAAAGAAGACGTTTATAAAAAAGCCAACGAACTAAAAATTATTATTTACAACCAAAACGATTTTAAATGGGCCGAAGAGCAGGCTCTTTTGGCAAATAAAGAGTGTTATTTATATTTACAGCCCGAATGGAGTAAGAGTGCGCAATTAATTCCTGTGATAATTGAATATGTAAAAAATGATCCAAAATGGATGATCTCTTTGCAAACGCATAAATACATGAATATTCCTTAAACATTATTTAACTATTTTTCTGAAAGCGATCTTTGTAGCTTCGATACTCAGCAATGAACGGATCAGCTTTAAAATATTTGTTTTATGTCAGTATCACGTCCATGTTATTCGCTTGCAAGGAAGAAACCGAAAGTTTGCAAACTAAAGAACAAGTTAAAACTGTTCTCGATTCTATTGGCAAAACAAACATAATTGCTTGTTATTACGAAGATATTGGTTTTTCGGTTTTAGCATTTAATACAAGCGAAAAAAGAAATGCGCGAAAATTAACATATCGAAGAGGTTATTCGATTTTTACAGATAGTCTTATTTATAAAAAATACGATGAGTTCAGCTCTCAAAAATTTAATACAACTTATTTAATTAAAGACAGCGCTGTACTTTGTATCAACTATGTAAAAATTATTCATCCATCTTCTAACTGGCAGGGACAAACTCCCTGGCAAACGCCGTATGTGAGTACTTACAAAAGAATCGATAAAAAAATTAATTGATGCGGAAACCAATAACACAAACGTCATCTACCTGCTCCAGATCGCCCTTCCATTCTTCAAATTTTGAATTTAGTTGTTCTTTTTGTTTTGTCAATGAAAACTGATCAACAGACAACAAAAATTCTTCCAGTTGTTTATACTTAAATTTTTTACCCTTGGGGCCGCCAAACTGATCAGGATAACCATCTGTCATTAAATAAAAGGTATCTCCCTTGTTAAATTCAATGTGGTGTGTTGTAAATGGTTTGGGATTATCTGTTTTTCCGATGGGTTGCTTATCGGCTGTAATTTCAATTAATTCATTATTTGAAATATACCAAAGTTGGTTATTTGCCCCGCTCCAAGAAATATGTTTACCGTTAATGGCTAATAACGAAATATCCATTCCATCTTTAATTTCTTCACCGCTTTTTGCAAATGTTTCTAAAACAAGTTCGCGGGTTTTGTCCAATATTTTTCCGGTTTCTCTTAATCCAAATTCTTTCACAGCTCTATTCATCGCATTACTGCAAACTACCGAAACCATCGCGCCAGGAACGCCGTGCCCGGTTGAATCGGCCGCGGCAATATAGGTTGTTTCATCCAGATACTCCATCCAATAAAAATCGCCGGCCACAATATCTTTTGGCTTATATAATAAAAAGCTCTCGGGTAAATGTTTTTTTAACTCTTCGTTTGAGGGTAATATAGCTTGTTGCAGACGTTTGGCATAAGTTATTGAATCAATGATCTCTTTTTGATGTTCTTCAACCAAATGTTTTTGCTGTTCTACTATTATTTTTTGCTCTTCAACAATTTTTTTTTGTTTCTCAATAACAGTTTTTTGCTTTTGGGTTACTTTATACCGGTTAAACATAAAACCGGCAAAGATTATTACCAGAATAAGAAGACCTGCAACCGAATATATTACAAACAACTGTCTTTTCTTTTCTTCGGCAGAAAGGGCCTCTCTGGCTTCGGCTTTTATTTTAAGTTCTGTTTCCTTTTTTTCTACTTCAAATTTTGTTTTCATATCACCAAGTTGTATACTGTTCTCTTCATTAAAAATACTATCGGTTAATTTTTTAAATTTTACATGGCTTTGAAAGGCTTTTTTGTATTCACCTTCCTTTGAATAAACTTCTGATAAAAGTCCATATATAAAACGCGTGAGATCTAAATCACCAATCTCTTCACTTATTTTAAGAGCAGAGTCGCTATATTGGATGGAAAGGTTGTAATTTAATGTTTTATTGTACATCTCCGCAAGATTACTGTAGCAAACCCCTATAGCCTGTTGATCACTAATCTCCCGGGCTAATTTTATTGCACTTAAAAAGTAGTTAAGGGCCTTTGTATGATCTGCCTGGAGTTGATAAATGCTGCCGAGACCAATATAACAACTTAGCTCCCCTGATCTTTCGTTATTTTCTTCAGCTTTTTTCAAAGATTTTGAATAATATTCTAATGCTTTTGGGTAATTTTTCAGATCAAGATAAACAGCTGCCATATTAGAATAAGTAACACCCAATTGTTTCTGATTACCGAGATCTTCGCATATTTGTAAGTTCTTATTATGATATTCTAATGCCTTGGTATAATTAAATTGTTCACGGTAAACGTTAGCTATACATCCAAAACAGTTAGAAATGGCAGACCGTTTTTTTGATTCTTCATATATTTTTAATGCTTTTAGCTGCAACTCCAGTGCTTTAGGGAAATTTGCCTGAAGTTGATAGATCGTTCCCATATTTAGGTAAGAATCACCAATGCTGATCCTGTTTTTTATTTCTTCAAATATTTGAAGAGCTTTTATATACTGATCCATAGCAAACTGATAATTTCCTTTATTTTTATAAGAAATACCTTTTATTGTAATCCCTGAACCTTCGTACCTTCTTTGTTTGGACCGTTGAGCAAACTTAATTTGCAGGTCAGCCAGTTTTATTGCTGAATCAGGGTCGTTTCTTTGTGCTGCTATGGCAAGGTTTTGTATGGCTTTAAGACGGACAGTGTCAGGTTTATTTTCGTCATTGAAGATCATCCAAAGCGAGTCATATCTATGGCTTTGTCGGGAAGAATCTTTTTGATCCTGTGAAAATCCTAAACTTGAAAGAATGAGGATAATAAAAAATAAACTATATCTCAGACTTTTCATTTAAATCCTCATACCAATAATTGTAACATCGTCTACTTGCTCCAGGTCGCCCTTCCATCCTTCAAATTTTGCATCTAATATCTTTTTCTGTTCCGAAAACGGTAAATGATGAATGGATAACAAAAATTCTTCCAACTGTTTATACATGAATTTTTTACCTTTTGGGCCGCCAAACTGGTCAATAAAACCATCGGTAAACAAATAAAGCGCATCGCCTTTTAGCGGGGCTATTTTATTTAATGTGAATGAATTTTCTTTTTCGCCTTTGCCAACAGGCATTTTATCATGCGGCAAATTTGTTACGGTGTTATTGCTTATTAATATTGGTCGATTATTTGCAGCAGTATATGTTACCTCATTGTATTTCTTATCAAAACAAAACAAAACGCCGTCAAAACCGTCCTTTTGCCCTTCTTTACTTATTCCGTAAACAAGATCCGTTCTTACCGAATTAAAGATCTCGTTGGGTTCAGAAATGTTTAATTCGTTAATTGCTTTATTGATATAATTAATATTGAGTAAACTCATAAAAGCTCCCGGAACCCCATGTCCTGTGCTATCACACAGGGCAAGATAAGTTCTATTCTCATTTCTTTCCGACCAATAAAAATCACCGCTTACAATATCTTTCGGTTTAAATAAAATAAAAGAGTCATACGCCAACGCCAGAAGCTCTTTTTGCGTGGGCATTAAAGCTGATTGAATTTTACTGGCGTAACTAATGCTATCAGTTATTTCTTTTTGTTTTTCCTCAATTTGTTTAAAGGCATCCTGTAATTGATGCGTTCGCTCATTTATTTTTTCTTCTAAAACTACTTTTTCTTTTTGCAATTTTTTTTCACGGTACTTTATAAAAGAAAATAAAATCAAAAGCAATCCGGTTACGCATATTGAATAAAACCAAATTGTCTTCCAAAATGGCGGACTGATCGTAAAACTAAACGAAACCGGTTTCTCATTCCAAACCCCATCACCATTACAGCTTTTTACCACGAACGTATAGGTGCCCGGCGGAATATTGGAATAAGTGGCTTCTCGCTTATCAATAGTCGGTAACCATTCTTCATCTAACCCTTCGAGTTTATATTGATACAAAACTTTTGTTGGTGCAAGCATATTTACACCTATAAAATTAAACGTTAAATGATTTTTTTGATAGGGTAAAACTAAATCGGCCGGAAGATCTTCTTTATCATACCCTTTACCATAAAGAAGCCAATCTGTATCTTCAAAAAATAATTTTACACTCGTAATATGGGTCGCTGTTTCTTTTTTATTTTTTACTTTTTGGGAAGGATCAAAACAATAAATTCCTTTTGGTGTTGCCAGCCAGATATTACTGTTTTTATCGGCAAAAAATACAGCGCAATCCAAATTCAATAATCCATCTTCCTTTCCATAATGTTCCACCACTTTTTTTAATTGTTTGGTATCGTACGACATTAATCCTTTATTCGATGCCATATATAAAATTCTGTTTGATACAACAAGCGAATTAATTTTATCCGAACTCAAGCCATCTTTTGGTGTTATAGAATCTAGTATATTTATTTTATTACCCTCTAACAACAAACATTTATAAACTCCTCTTTTGGTTACCGAGATCCAATAAAACCCTTCCGCATCCTGCGTAATAGCCATAGCGGGCTCATTAAAAAAATTATTTTTGGTGTTAATATTTATTACTTCATCGTTGTAAAAAAGATCTATCCCTTTCTGCTCATTTATAATCCACATGTTATCTTTTTTATCTCTGAATAAGAATACAAGACGCGATGTTCCGTGAATACTTCGTGTATCATAGGTCTTTTTTTCAGATCCGTTAATTCTAACAAGACCTCTGTCATCCGTTGCGATCCAAATATTTCCTTTTGCATCATGTTCAACATCAAAACCGGCAAGACTATCTACCTCTACTATTTTATTATCAATTATTTTATACCCTTTCCCTAAATATCCCATACACCAAATTTCATTGGCACTCTTTGCGTACAGGTTCATTACGAGCGATAATTTTTTTCCGTTACACTCGGTAAACTGGGTTATTTTTTTTGTTATCGGATCGTAAGATGTAACTGACTGATCGGTTGTGATCCAGATCTTACCATCAGGTGCCAGAAGTAAATTATTTGTATTGTTACTTTGCAGTCCGCTTTTTTCGGTTAACCGTGTAAAAGCCTCGCCCGAATATTTAAAAATTCCCGCACCCCAACTGCTAAACCAAATATTTCCATTGCTATCTTCATTTACGCCCCAATAACAATTAAAATACAATCCTTCTTTGGTTGAATAATGAATAAAATTTTTCCCGTCATATTTAAATACGCCCTGATCCCATGTTACTACCCAAACATTTCCTTTCGAATCCTTTATCATACTTAAGGTTCCGCTTCCCAGATCAATTTTGCCGGCCGCTTTTCCGTTTTTATAAACGCGAATAGGTTCTTGCCATGCGCAAAACCACTCTTCACCATTCTCCATTTCCACCATTTGGTAAGCAGCGGTTGCCATATCATTGTACCTCACCAGCGAATCGTTTCTTAAATAAAAACAACCGTAATCGCAACCGACAATAATTTCCCCTTTTTTATTTTGCCATATATCACGAAAAATAAACCTATCAATATTTTCGTTGGGTTTGTATTTTTTTATGAACGGATTTTTAAGGTTGTTCGGGTCAATATGAAAAACATGTGTAGTCGACGCTATCCAAAAAGTACCGTCTTTAAATTTAGAGATCGACCGAACATTTTTTGGCAATTTATAGGTGCTGTCAAAAGTTATAATTTTATTATCTTTTAAAAGCGCAAGACCTTTATTGGTACCAAACCACATATTTCCATTATTATCTTCGCAGGCTGCCAGAACAGATTGTGCGGGTAATCCATCTTTTTCGGTAAAAGTTTGCAAGTTAATGCCGTCAAATTTTGTTACACCGCCCTTACAGCAAGCCCAAATATATCCTTTACTGCTTTCATACACTTTACAAACTTCATTTGAGGGAAGACCTGCTTCAGAATCGTAATTTACAAAATTAGCTTCTTTACCTGCGGGAATAATATTTTGAGAAATACTTTCTTCACAGAAAAAAGAGATGAGAATAAATATGAAAAGTAATTTTCTGAGCATTTACGCGTTAAAAAGAGTCCAATTTAAATATTAATCTCTATCAGTATCTATTAATATTTTATGAAACTCTCTGTATTGGTCTTTGTACAACGCTAAAATGTAGATGCCTGTCGGAAAATTATCCAGTTGAATAACATCTACCTTTTTTTCAAGAATTACTTTTCCCGAAAAATCGTACAGTATTATTTTATCGGCATTGGTTTTTAAAGTTTTTTCAGAAATTGTATAATTTATTTTTTGCTCAGCGATACTGTTTTTCTTTACATCTGTAATTGTACCCAAACCCGTTGCCAATAAATTTGAAAATTGCCACAGCGGAAACCTTGTTGGGTGCTGTAATGCCGCCAGCATAACATTTACCTGCCCTTGCGTAAACATTTTATAACAGGTGGCATTATAATCCATATAATTTTCGCCGTTAATATTTCCACCACAGTGCGTTGCTCCGGGCCCGCATCCGCCCGCGGCTACATCGCTTGTTGGCGTATCGGCAATACCATCATTATCTACACAATTATTTCCGAAAGTATGACCAAGATTTAACCAATGACCGTATTCATGCGTTAATACCGATTGAAATTCAGCATCGGCAATGGATGAGCCCGAATTTCCCAAATACCAATAATTATAAACGATCCTATCCACTCGATGGTCCGAATCCCACGTGTTTGGCGGAAAAGCAATGCCCGAGTTATTATACACGTTATTTCCAAAAAGATCTAACATAATATAAATATTCATGTACTTATAATTAGGCCAGGCAAACGAGGCAATTTTTGCATTCATAGCAGGACTAACATTACCAAAGCCCGAATCGCGCAAATGGTAAGTAACACCGGTGCAGGGATTACCTAAAGTATCCAATTGCGCTAAAGCAAAAATAATATTGAACGATGAAACCCTTGCCGCAAATTCAGGATCAACAGTGGCAAGGTCGGCATTCCACCCATTAAAATCTTCGTTAATTTTATTTAGGCCCGATTGTATTTGCGCTAAAGGCACAAGGTTGGAGGCATTATTTGCAAACACATGAAACACAACAGGAATAACATACGTAGCGTTTACGGCTTTATTTAATTTTTCGGGATTGTTTAGAATTTGGTTGAAAAACGAATTGGCATTTATTTGTTCGGCTTTTGTCGCTAAGTTGCTTTCAAGATAGTTCCTGGCAATATCGGCTCCGCATTTTACAGAATTTTGGGCGTTATTTTGTATTGATACAGAGCCAACTAACAAGACAAATACTATTTTTTTCATTAGATAAATGTAATTAAAGGCTTTAAACTTTCCAACTAAAAAACTTACCAAAAAAATCTTTTGTTTTAAATTAAATATTTCAAAAAATTAGATTAAATTTGATTAAAGTGAGAATACGCTTATTATACTCCGTCTTTTTATTTGGACTTTTTAGTTCAGTACTTGCGCAATCAACTTATGAGCTTTTTAATACTAAAAGTGAGCTCTTTTTTGGTGCACCAAACGCGATAACAGGAAGTACTGTAAATTTAATAGGGCTTAAGCCCGACTCAACTAAAGTTTTAGGCGCAGACTCTGTT
>JANYBY010000333.1 GCA_025360565.1 Bacteroidota bacterium | reverse complement strand
GTTTGTTCAACGTATCGGCAATTCCTCCGTCGGCGCCAATACCAAAAAATTTTACATATTTTTCTTTTGTGGATGAGACGGCGTAATTGTAGCACTCACATTTTTTTCTGCTCTCAACCAGTTTTTTATAAAAATTTATTTGCGGTTCAATTAAAATTCCCGAAAAACCAAAATGATCTTCCAGTGTTTTGGTATTACTATACAATACGCCGTCACAAGCCCCTACTTCTAAGAATACACCGTCGTTAATTTTTTGATCAAGAAAATATTGAATAATGTATTTATCCTCGTCCTGTTGCGAACAAAAATTTATATCAGCCGGGTTTATATTATAGTTATTACAAACTATCTTTAATTTTTTATCAAAAGATCCTTGGTCTAAGGTCCATTCTTCAAAATAGTTACTCATACTTTTTTATTATAGCCCAATTTACTTATTTAAAACTAACCTGCAAAAACTGGTTGTTTGGCGGTGTTATATGTAAATATAAATATTAGTAGCGCATTAAACAACAAAGTTGTGTATAATTAAATACCAAGCTGTTGTAAAACTCAATCGATCCTTTTCAAATTAAGTTCTTTCGGCGCGCTTATTACCAATGGGAATTTTTCTATTTTGACCGAACTGCTGTCTAAACCAAAAGCCCTTGCCTCGCTTAAACTAAATTGCTGAAGAAAGAAATAAACCCTTAAAACTACTTTTTCGTAAGTTGGCAGATCGTTATCGTAGGAAAGGAATTTTTCGAGTACCACAAATTTAAAATCGCCGATCACATTTTTCTTATTCAGCGATTCGTAACGGCTGGTAATATCTACTTCCTTATTTTTCACAAGATCCTCAACCACTTTGCGGAACATTAAATTTATTTTTGGAGCAACTCTGAATCCTAATCTGAAATCGATGCGGATGATCTCATCTTCGGCAACATGCGTTACTTTGTAATCCATTCTGTAAGGTTCATTCAAAACATCCACATGTACAAACCAATAAATATCGGCTTTTTTTGGGCGTTTTTGCATAATGGAATAAATGATCTTCGATTCAATTTCTGTAGGATCGTTGGCCCCGGTCATGTACACTAAATGCGTGGCGTATTTTGTTAAGGATTCATCGTGACTAAGATCGATAAGTATATTTTTATAATCATCCAGCTTCACCATATCAATATACCTTTTCCTGATCTTTTTAGAAAGATGCCAAATGCACATTACAAATATTAAGCAAGAGGCGATCAATAATGTGATCCATCCGCCGTTTGTGAATTTGCTAAGGTTGGCTGTTAAAAACGAAAGTTCGATGGTGCCGTAAACCGAAATAATAAAATAAATAAATAATTTATTGTACCGTTTCATGTGCATGTAAAAATTCAATAAAATGGTTGTCATGATCATGCATAGGATAATGGCAAGGCCGTATGCATTTTCCATGTTGGATGATTCGCGGAAATACAACACAATGCCGATACAGCCTGTAAGCAATAACCAATTGATGGCCGGAATATATAACTGGCCTTTAAGATCGGTTGGATATTTTACTTTTAATTTTGGCCATAGATTTAAGCGCATGGCTTCGTTTATTAAACTGAATGAGCCACTGATGAGGGCTTGTGAAGCAATAATGGCGGCCGATGTAGCAATGATGATACCATAGGGTAAAAATTCTTCGGGCATAATTAAATAAAAAGGATTGCCGCCTTTAAAGCTTTCGAGTGTTTGGCCTTGATGCGCGATGAGCCATGCGCCCTGCCCGAAATAATTCAGTACCAACATTGTTTTTACAAAGATCCATGATACGCGTATGTTTTGTTTTCCGCAATGCCCCAGATCAGAATATAAAGCTTCGGCACCGGTAGTACATAAAAACACCGACCCTAAAATAAATATGCCCGATGGATGAACCCGTAATAATTCGTAAGTATAATATGGATTTAAAGAAGACAGTACCGATACGTTGCCTGTAATTTGCCAAATGCCGAGAACGCCCAGCATTAAAAACCAAAGCATCATTACAGGACCGAAAAATTTGCCGATAGAACTTGTGCCGAATTGCTGAATAAAAAACAAACAACAAATAATAGCGATAACAATTGGTACTGTATTTAAACCCGGATTAAAAAATCGTAAACCTTCTACGGCGGCGGCAACGGAAATGGGTGGTGTAATAATTCCGTCGGCCAACAGTGCGCTTCCGCCAATTATCGCGGGCACCAACAGCCATTTAAATTTCATGCGCTTAACAAGTGTGTATAAAGAAAAAATTCCGCCTTCGCCTTTATTATCGGCTCTTAAAGTAAGGATCACATATTTTAAAGTAGTTTGTAATGTGAGTGTCCAAAATACGGCAGAGATACCGCCTTTTACAATATCGGCGTTGATAGCTCCTTTGCCAATAACGGCGCTCATTACGTAAAGCGGCGAAGTTCCAATATCGCCAAAAATAATTCCGAGCGTTACGATCAGTCCTGCCGCCGTAACTTTATTAATTGTATGATGTGCTTGATCTTTCATTTTTCTTTTATTACAAAACGATAACCCACGCCTGATTCGGTTAAAATAAATTCGGGATGATTAGGTTCGGTTTCAATTTTTTTACGGAGTTGTGCAATAAAAACGCGTAAATATTGCAGTTGGTCTAAATATCCTGGACCCCAAACTTCTCTTAATAAATAAGAATGTGTTAAAACCCGGCCTTCATTTTTTACAAATAAAGCAAGTAAATTATATTCGGTTGAGGTGAGTTTAACCACATCGTTATTTTTTTTCACGATACGGTTGGTAAGATCAATTTGAAGATCGTTATATTTTAAGATCTCTTTTTGAATTTCAGAAGTTGTTGTGCGCAGTGATGAGCGAATCCTGGCAAGTAATTCGCCTGTGCGAAAAGGTTTTACCAAATAATCGTTTGCACCGTTATCCAATGCTTTTACAATATCGTCTTCGCTGCTGTGAGCAGATAAAATAATAATGGGTTTGGTGTACCATTCCCTTAATTTTCGCAGCACAACGTGCCCGCTTTCATCCGGTAAACCAATATCCAGTAAGATCAGATCAGGGTGGCAAGTGGCGGCCATAATTAATCCCGATTTTGCATCCACGGCTTCTTTAGTTTTAAAATCGTTGGTGTGCAAAGTGATCTCAAGCAGTTTCCGTATCTGCGCTTCATCATCAATTATCAAAAGTTCGTGCTTGCTCATGTTTTCATTACGTTTACGTATGAGAGTTGTGTGGGAATCTCGATGGTAAATACCGCGCCACCTTCCGGCATATTTTCCAGGCGAATAGTTCCGCCCATTGCTTCAATAAAACCTTTTACAATTGATAAACCTAAACCCGTTCCGCCGGTTCCGGAATTTTCTAACCGATAAAATTTATCAAACACTTTATTTATTTCTTTTGGAGGAAAACCGTTGCCTGTATCTTCTACCACTAAAACTACTTTATCCGCAACGCTTAAAGCCCGAACTGTAATGACCGCGTATTTGGGAATGTAAATAGCAGCATTGTGAATGAGGTTATATAACACCTGCGAAACCAAACCGTAATCTAATTTAAATAAAGGTAAATTCTCTTTTATGGCCACATGCACCGGTTTGCCCTGCAAAGTATCTTTTAATTGATTGATAACATCGTAAATTAATTCGTTTGTATCCACCCAATCTTTTTTAGGTTTAATAAAACCCGATTCAAGGCGTGACATGTTTAATAAATTATTTACCTGCCTGTTCAATTGAAGGGATGATTTTGAGATCTCGTGAATTAATTCGTATTTATTTAATTCCGAAAGTTTATCGGCCATGGCCAATAAATTATCGGTTGCGCCAATGATGGTGGAAATGGGCGTTCTTAATTCGTGCGATAAAGAATTTAAAAGTGTGTTATATAATTTAAGTGTATTTTCTTTTTCTTCGCGTTTGCTTTCTTCTTTTTCGTATTGCCTAATTTTGTAGGTAAGTGCCGCGTTTACAAGTGCAACCACAAAATACATGGAGAATAATAAAATATCTTCGGTATTTTTAATGGCAAAAGTAAATTTTGGAGGAATGAAAAAGAAATTCCACAGCACGGCACTTAAGATCGCAGCGATCAAAACAGGTTTAATATCAAAGAACATGGCGTTAAGCGATACTGTAACCAGCAGTATTAGCGCAACAACCCTGTAATCAATAAAAGCCGATAATAAATAACAAACAGATGAAACGAATAATACTAAGGATATACTTAAAATATATTGTTTGCGTAAGCTGAATTTTTGAAAGAAAAAATTGTTCAATTTGAAGAGATCTTAACGGAACAAATTTACGAGTACTTTTATAAAGATTTTATAAAGATTTGGTTTATTATGAGAGGAAAAAGTCACAAAACGGATAATCCGAAGCAAACTTTTTCGGTTTTTCATAATCTAAAAAGCACGGCAAAAATTATTCGGTTTTCCATTTTAACCAGATCGGGTACCCAACTTGGTGTGAGAGAAGTGGTTGTATAGCCGCTAGGGGAAGTTACCCCGCCATGCCCTGAAAAATAGGGTACAGAAGATTCGCGGTGTACCACCTCTAAACGGAACAAAACATGTTGATTTGGCATCCAATCAATATTACTCGAATAATCAAGGCCTGTAAATTGATCCCCGGGGTTGGCGCTAAAAGGATGGGTTCCGGCTGTTGTGGTTGGGTTAGTAGGATTTGGTAAAGGGCTTGCATCGCCGGTTGGGTAGAGCACCAAATAACGTCCCGGATTTTGCATAAAACCACCGCCAAGTGTCCAGGCGAATTTATTTTTTGCAAACCAAATTCGATTGTAAAACATACCGCTTAAAAAAAATTGCGCAGGGCCTTGTATTGAATCGCCATTTGTAAGGCCGTTAACACCACCGCCTTTTTCAAAACCAAAATCACCGGTTAATGAAAATGCCATTTTGCTTATACCTTTAGATCTGGGCCGATTTAAATATCGTACCAACAAACTATTATCTGAATGAAATCTTTTTCTTGATGCAATTCCGGCCGCATCCGCACCGTAATAATCGTTGGTAAGTAATTTTATATTTTCGTTCGGGCACCAGGTTATATTTCCGCCCACGCCCGGCTGTTGATTAAACATACCATAACTTTGCCATCCGTTAATTATCCATGGTTCGATCTTTAATTTTTTTGTTGCAAAAATTTGAATTCTTAAACCATTAAAGAACCAAGGCGTATTGTCGGATGTAAAAGAAGCCTGATATTCCCAATTATCAACTTGGTAATATGAATTTAATCCAACGTACGACATAAACATTCCCGCATCCACATTAATTCCATGCAGTACATTAAAATGATAACCCGCATTTGCTTCGGCTAAATAACGGTAAGCATTATCCAACTGATATTGCCCGCGGTACGGGCTGTAATCATTTCGAGGTATAACGGTTGAGCGTGTGCCGAACTGGGTTACAATATGCGCGCGCGCGCCTTTATAATAAAAATCTCCGCCAAGGTGTGCTGCCGAAACCTGCATTTCGTTATTTCTGGCTAAGGCAGTTGAACCAACAACCGTGTTATCAATAGGGTCATTAAATGAATGCGTGTAATTGGCATCCAACATTACGGTGGGTGTAAAATATTTTCCGGAAAGAGTATTGGTCGATCGCCTGTCGCCGCCGTTCCACCAAGTGCAATCCATGCCCTCCAATGGCTCGCCTTTTTGTTTATTTATAGTTACCGAAGTATCATCCTGCGCTGAGGCGAAAGAAAAAATGGATAAGATCGAGATGAGAAATAATTGTTTTTTCATATTAATTGTTTTTTATTTTACTTAATTGGAGTAGGTGATTTAGTTTATACATTTTGTGATTTTGATCGAACTCAAGCAATTCGCCATCGTTTTTAAAATGAACTTCTAAAAAATCCACAAAAACGTTGTTGTCCGAAAAGCTGCGTTCCAATTCACCCATCCTTAACGGAAGAACAGGCGAAGCGGCATCTTTACTAAAGTAATAACCATAAGTTTCGGCTTCGTATTTTGTTTTACCCGCTGCTAATACCCTATACAACAAAATAGTTTCATCCGGATTAATAATGGCGTACACAGTTTTATTAAAGAAACGGTGAGATATTCCTTCATGGTCTTTAAAGCCATAAACAGAATCTTTGCTGAATTGAAAGACAGAATCGCCTCGAGTTATTTTTATATTTGATCTAATGGAAAGATTGTGAAGCTTGATCTTACAATGCGTATGTTCGTTGGTACTAAATGAAAGTTTATGACTGATAAAATCCGAGGCCAGCATATATAACCCCTGCGCTTTTTGGGCTTGCAAGGAATTGTAACACACTGTTACAATTAAGGCAATAAAGATCCTCGTCAAACAGTTTCTGTTTGTTTTCATGGTATTTGTTTTTATGATGTTATTTGAATTAACTCTTCGCTGTTATGGGCGAATGTTTTTAATTAATTTTACTGATACAAAGGTAGCGCGGCTTTTATAAATAAAATATAAAAGTGTTTGATGAATGCATAAAGATTTTATAAAAATGATGGTGGAATTGCGGATCAAATTATATTTATAAAGATTGACTTGAAGAATAATGCTACAATTTAGGATATAAATTACTTAAGAAAAATAAAGGTTACACCACCCCAAAATCTTTTACTGCCGCCGGAATTATTTTATCGGCGTTGGCTTGCAGCCAGCTCTGCAAAATATTTTTGTATATGCTTCTGAAGTCAACAGAGAATTTCAGATCTCCGTCATCCAAATTACTTAGGTCCGGAAGCTCATTAATGATTCCCTTTTTCTTCAAGTTCTTTCCGAATAATAAAACATTTCCGGCGGTACCATGATCGGTGCCAGCGCTGGCGTTCTCTTCAACCCTTCTTCCAAATTCACTGAAAGTAAAGATCAGGGTATCATCCCATTTATTTAATTCTTTCAAATTTTTTATAAAAGTACTCACGCCATCGGCATAATCTACCAGCAATTTATTTTGCCTTGGCTGCTGACCGGCGTGGGTATCAAAGCCGGACAGACTGATGTAATAAACTTTTGTAGCGCTATCGGCGCCAATGAACGTTGCAATATTTTTTAATTGTTTCCCGAATTCGTTATTCGGGTAATCTGTTTTATTTGAGATCAATTTATTTTTTTCGAAAAGGTATTCGGTGCTGGATGTTGTGTTTATTAATGTCTTGTACAAGTAACCTTGATTATCTTCATTCAGCGAATTATTTTTTGCTACCGAAACCAGATCATTAAAGAATGGTGTTTTTACTTCTTTATATAATTGGTTAATATTATTAATGGCAAGTCCATTCAACTTTTGCCCTTTTAACGCGAGGGATAAATATTTATCTACTTCAACCGCTTCGTATGAATTTTTGCATTCGTTATCCAGGAACCTGCCTAACCAACCGGTGTAAATGTATTCGTTGCTCGCGCTGGCGCTGTGCCATATATCCATGCTTCTAAAATGCGACCTGTCTGGATTTGGATAGCCCACGTTATTGATAACGGCCATTTCGCCGGAATCGTAAACATCTTTTAATTTTATCAATGAGCGGTTAAGCGCCAGATCTTTTTCGAGGGGTAAGATCATGTCTTCTCCTAATCCAATTTTGGGCCTGCTTTTAAAATACAGATCGTTTTTATAGGGTACTATCGTGTTTAACCAATCGTTTCCTCCTGATAATTGTATGACAACCAATTTTTTTTGAGAAGCATTCGGCAAAAGCCTTTCAAGCGGTTTTAAAAAACCGGGAATTAAAAAATAACCCGAAGCCAATGAGCTGTTAAGTATAAAATTTCTTCTGTTCATTTATTAAGTGTGTTTTGCCACAAAGGCATTAAAACACAAAGGTTCATAATTTTTTTTTACTATTCTTTGTGGATCTTGGTAACTTTGTGTCTTTGTGGCATCCTTCATATTAAACTATATTCGGGCAGTGAAATTATTTTTAAGATCATTTCTTTTTTTTCCAAAGCTGTATCGCTTTTTATTTTATCTATTACATTTTGCTCAGGCATTCGGCACAAGAAAACTTTCAGTAAGGCATCAAACTCGAGTTTTTGGTGGCTCAAAATAATATTGTTCCAGTTTACGGTAGTTTCAAACTTTTTATTTCCGGTTATTTCTTCTTTATTAATATCATCGGGATTGTCGATTTTCTCATCTATTTCTAACTCTCCGTTATTTAAGAGTGCCGATGGCAATTTCATCCTGAAAATTAGCGTGCTACTATCTATAAAAGCCTTGCCGCCGGGCCAGCCCGCCACGTTGGGCGGATAAAATAATGTTTGGCCCAAAACGTTTTGAATTTTAAACAACACGTTGTGATCTGAATATTTAATATTGAATTGTCGGGATAAACCTATCAAAAATTCAACAGGGGCTTTAATATTACAACCAATGTTTTCGGGTGAAAAGAACCACGCGCTTGAAAATAATTTTTTTAGAAGGGCGCCGGTGTTGTATTGATTTTGATAATAAAATTCGGCCAATTCTTTTATGTGATCTTCATTTATGCTTTCATTCACATAATACTTATACATTTTTCGGGTAATAAAATAAGCCGTTTGTTTATTGCTCAATATCATATTGATGACATCTTCGCCGCCAAAATTCCCTTTCCGGTTAAAAATGTTTTTTTCTCCGGTATCATGCTGTTTTTCGTGAAACTCAAACTCCATTGTTTCACGGTTAAATCCCCAGCCGGTAAAGGCTCTGGCAGACTCTTTCACATCCACTTCGGTATAATTGCCCCTGCCCAAAGTAAATAGTTCCATTAATTCGCGGGCAAAATTTTCGTTGGGATGTTCTTTTTTATTTTGTTGGTTGTTTAAAAACTTTAGCATCACCGCGCTTTTACTAACATTAATAAGCAGATCCCTGAAATTTGAAAAAGCGAATTTACGGTGAATGTTATTTAACTCCTGCATTAAATAGGGGTTTCGTTCGCGGCAAGCAAAATGATTATGCCAAAAGAGCGTTTGTTTTTCTAATAATACATTTTTTGTTTCCAACAATTTTTTTATCCAGGAACTGTTAAGCAATTTCATTTTCTCGTTTATCAGATGCTGCAATTCTTTTTTATGCATACCATCCATAATAACATCTTTTTTATCCGGAATATCTTCTTTTTTGATCTCAGTCAGGTAAGTTGCAACGGTTGATGTAACAATTAATCCGTTAATGATCTCGTTTAAACTTTTTTCAGAAAGTAATTTGGCATCGGCATAATTAATACCAAAACCCAGCCTATTGTAAACATGAAATATTTGCCCTAAAGGAGTTGCCACTTAATATAGACTTTAATTTTGCTTAATAGTTTAAATAACCATGTATTGCCCTAAAAAAATAAACACCATGCATAAGAAAAGCAGAACAAGCAGGGTATTGGTGATTTTTATTTGTTTAATGCTGAATAAAAAATCGCCTATAAAAAGCGAAACAGGAAAAGCATAGGTAAGTAAAATACGCGAACTGTTTGCGCCATCGGAAAAGAAGCCGAGACTTGCTAAAAAAATAAACCAGAATAAAATAATTTTTGTTCTTTGTTTTTTAACAGTATTGCCAAACCCGCCAACTAGGCCCGAAAGGATAGAAATAATGAGTAAAAGCAACAAAAAAAAGATCATTGGTAAATAGAATTCGCTGAACGTGGGCATTTTTAAGGAGTTAAAATACAATTGCACCGCTTTTATAAAATACAATTGATTAAAATTGCTTAAGTAAGAAATACACTCAATAATAAATACGGGGGCAATAAACCCTAAAAGAGCCACCACCCATTCGCGCCAATTAAATGGCCTTAAAATTAGCAACATAATAAAAAACAATGGAAAACAAATAATACTTGAAACCGTTATATACGCCGAGATGCTGAGCCAGAAGGCCCCAACAAAAATGTTATTCAGTACCTCTTCTTTTCGATAAGTGTCCAGCAATTTATAAATGGAGTATAAGATGAACACATTGGTGAAAATCTGGGGCGTTATCTGATGGGGCTGAATGGCGGAAAGACAAATGATAAGATAAATAAAAACCGGAAAATAATTTTGTTTTTCAACCACCTCTTGCTCAATACCAATTAAACTGATCAAAAATACGCCGAGGCCGATAAAAATATAGTTAAGACTTACAATTAAAAAACGGCTCTCGACCTTTTGAGCAAAGTAATTGTAAAATAAATTGGGGTAATTATTGTTCTCGAGCCCTTTTGCGGCAAAAAACGAAAAAAGCCCTCCCAACACAAAAAAGGCTATTAAAAAGGGCAAAGCCCCCCTGAAACCCTTATTTAGCGCGCCTGCGAACACAATTTTTTTGTTTGTAAAATATTAGTATTTTTGTCGTGTAAACTTAGTTTAATAAAACGAATTTTATAAAATTAAAACTTAAAAAATAACAACATATGACATCTTTATTAATAACTCTAATGGTAACCTGGACAGACATTTTTGAAGGTACAGGTGCTTTTTTTCAATGGTGCTTTAAAGGTATGCGTGCTTTGGGCCAGGGGCCAAATGTTGTTATCTGGATATTGATAATTGGTGCAATTGCGTATTGGTCTATGCGTATTTCAAGATACAAAAAAGAAGCTCAACGCAACGGCACGATCGAATAGTAATACCTTACAAAATTTTAACACCCTCTTAGCTTAGCTTTGAGGGTTTTTTATTTAGCTTGCGTACCATATGCGTATAACTGTTTTCTTTCTTTTTATATCGCAGGCAATTTTTTCTCAAAATCTTGTTCTTAAGAACGTAAATATTATTCCCGTAAACCAAGAAATTACCATTAAAGCGTGTAATGTTTTTATACGCGATGGTAAGATCGAAAAAATTACACCCTATCCTTTTATAAAAGAACCAAAAAAAAGAGTCAATAAAGAATCCACTGCAGGCTACACGGTTGTTGATTGCAATGGCGGATACCTAATTCCGGGCCTTGTAGATATGCATGTACATTTTCCGGAAAAGAACAGCCCAATAAAATTACAGGAATTTTTAAAACTCAATCTAGCTGCAGGTGTTACAACTTTACGGAGTATGCGCGGCGAAAGCTGGCAATTAGCTTTACGTGATAGTGTGAACCGAGGCAGTAAAAAATTTTCGCCCGAATTATTTGTGTCTTATGTTTTTCCGCAAAAAGATTCTTTGCTTACAAAAGAGAGTATCGAAAAAATTGTGGTGGACGCGAAATCCAAAGGCTATGATCTTATAAAATATTTGGGAGGCATCAGCCAAAACAATATTAATTTTTTGGCCGAAAGCTGCCGGCAAAACAGTATAGCTCTTGCAGGGCATGCATACGATAAAAGCCTAGCCAGATCCATCGATCTGAATTTTGCTTCGGTTGAACATTACCAGGCAATGTACAATGCATTCATGCAGGATTCGCTGCACTTTAAAAAACTAATTGAAAATATGAAAGCAAAAAGAACGGCTTTTTGTCCAACACTTTCGTTTTATTATGTGTACGGTTTTGGCTACAGCGAAAATGAATTAATGAACAGGAACGGAATGAATTTTATTTCTCCGGTTGTAAAAAAAGCCTGGTTACAAGAATATAACGAAGCTTTAACCGAAACTAAAGCGCAATTAAAAGAAGATTTTGAAACTAAATATGTACAAAAGTCGAAACAGCAATTGGCGGGCTTTAACCGGATCCTTAAATACGTGGTGGATGTAGGAGTATTGGTATTATTGAGTCCGGACGATGGTATTTTTAATGTGCCTGGTTTTGGCATGTACGAAGAAATGAAATTGTACAAGAAAGCGGGCCTTAGTAATTATCAAATTTTAAAATGCGCTACGTATAATGCCGCGAAATATTTTAACGCCGAAAAAATTTGGGGTAGTGTGGAGGTGGGCAAAAAAGCCAATCTGGTTTTACTGAACGCGAACCCACTTGAGAATATTGAAAACATTAAGCACGTGGAGGCAACAATTTTAAACGGAAAATTTTATTTGCAAACGGAGTTGGTTAAAGAGAACAAATGACCGGCTCTTTTTTAAAATAAAATTTTACTATTGCGAGGAAGCATTATACAATTCACTTATTTCGCGCCTTTTAAGAATTTCTTTTTTTCTGAGCTTCCTCGAAAAATATATTGAAGTTCCAACTATAAGTCCGCACGATGCAGGGAGTAAATATGCGTTTGAATGATTATCGTGTGAAGACTTATAAGTATTTAAACCTAAAAAAGCCACGTTTGCTGCCACAATACCGGTCAAAATAAAAAGGTACCTGTTATTGTTAAGCCTTTTCATTTGTTTATAATCAGAGAGCAGTATTTTTTTGGTTGTTTCAACGGGATACTTATTCAGTAAAATAAGCAAACTCTCATCTTTTAGAACAACAGATTTATAAATGATGCGTAATTTAAGCGGGTACATTTTTTCCTTCAAACCATCAAACTCATAATAGTTTTTTGTATCGGGTTTGGCATAGGCTCTAACAGTATCCGCCAAACCACCGGCATATTTAATATATTTTAGCAACTGTTTATCCTCAAAAAAAATTATTCCGTTTGGTTTGTCAAACTTCACGTATTTAATTTCTTTTGGAGAGATCTCCTTTATGATCACAGCAATTTTAGAACCGGATAAATAACAAATAGTATCCTGAGATAAAACTTTCAAGGAAAAAAGAAACATAATCAGAAACACATTTTTAAGAAATAACTTTCGCATTTAACAGGGGGTTTGTTAAAGCTTTATACGTTTAAAGTGTCTGAATAGTTGGGTGCAATAATACTTATCGCAATTTTTATAAACTACAAATTATTTCCGCTGCTTTTTCAAGGGTTTCTTCCTTTTTAGCAAAACAAAACCGCAATAATTTATTATCTGTTTTATTGGTGTAAAATACAGACAGTGGAATGCTTGCCAGTTTATTTTCTTTCGTTAAACGGATCGCTAGTTCGGTATCTTTTTCGTTACTTATATTTTTATAATTAAGTAATTGAAAATAAGTGCCGGTGCAAGGTTCAATAATAAAGCGTGAACCCGAAATTAGTTTGCGAAAATAGTCGCGTTTATTTTGATAGAAATTTTTTAATTCGAGATAGGTTGATTTATCCGTTAAATACTCGGCCAATGCCATTTGCAAAGGATGGTTAACCGCGAATACTAAAAACTGATGTACTTTGCGCCATTCGTTCATGAGTTCTTTTGGTGCTGCAACATAACCAATTTTCCATCCTGTTGTGTGAACTGTTTTTCCGAAAGAAGAAACAATAATGCATTGTTCTCTTAAGCCCGGATAAAGGGCCGCGCTCTGATGAGGTTTATTATCAAAGGCCATATGTTCGTAAACTTCGTCGCTCACAACAATAATATTTTTTCCGCGCACTAAATTTTCAAGTTCTTTCAGATCATTTTCGGTCAATGTTGTGCCGCAAGGATTGTTGGGAGAATTAATAATGATCATTTTGGTTTTAGAATTCACTTTAGACTTTACTAAATTCCAATCAATGCCAAAGCCGGGGTATTGCAGCTCAACGGGAACAACAATTCCGCCGTGCACTTCAATGGCCGGCGTATAACAATCGTAACAAGGTTCAAAAACAATTACCTCATCGCCTTTATTAATAAATGCCGCAACGCAGGTATAAATGGCGTAGGTGGCACCGGGTGTAACGGTAATTTCGGTATCGGGGTTAAAAGATGCGCGGTAACAGGTTTGCATAATTTCGCTAATTCTTTCACGTAAGGGCAAAACACCTTGCATGGGGGCGTATTGATTAAAGCCGGTGTTCATGTATTTTGAAGCCAGATCAAGCAATTTTTGATCGGGGTTAAAATCCGGGAAACCCTGCGAAAGGTTAATGGCGTTGTGTTCGCGGGCAAGGCCGCTCATGATGGTAAAAATAGTGGTGCCAACATTAGGCAATTTGCTCTTTATTTGCATGTTTAATGACTAAAAATAATAGTACAATATGCAAAAAAATTATTACTTTTATACCCCTCACTTAAAATGCTTAATTCTTCAATTTTGCATTTTTAATTCAGTAAGGTCCTGTGGCCGAGTGGTTAGGCTCAGCTCTGCAAAAGCTGCTACTCCAGTTCGAACCTGGACGGGACCTCGAACCAAGCCCCGAAAATCATCTTTTCGGGGCTTTTTTTATTCCAAAAATATACCTGCTGCTATTACCTGCGTTCCGCACTTGCTCTGTGCTATCAGCGTTCGGCTAATAAAAGCCAACGGTGCCAAGCGTTAGGAGAGCAAGGCTCTCACCCGCTCGGGACCTCGAACGTATCCCCTGATAGTAAAAACTGTCAGGGGATTTTGTTTTAAAAGCGTTCAGTTCTTAGAGAATATCTGTACCTTCATTAGAGGATAACGTTCCGCACTTGCTCCGCAGGGAGAGAGTGGCTTAACAAGAAATTAATGGTACCAAGCTTTCGGGGAGTAACGTTCTAGCTCGCACGGGACCTCGAACTAAACCCCAATAGCAATAAACTATTGGGGTTTATTGTTCCTTACTATTACTTATCTGTTGTTTTCCGATTGATTCTGGCTGATAAGGAGTGAAAGTGTTGCACAAATGTTGCACACTTTGGACAATGTTCCACACTTTGTCCCAGTTTTGCATAATCTCTCCTTGGATTTTCGGAAGTATATAAAACAAAAAAAGAGCCGATGCTTTACAACAAGGGCTCTTTTGAAATCGAATGGGAACAACTTAAAAAAACCACTCTCTTTCAGATTTCGTGTTATCTCTAATTTAGTGATTAGAAAAACAAGTCATATTTCTCCGGGAAGAATTTCTTGAAAACAGATTTTCCCATCTCAGAATGCTCTGTATCTCCACACATTTTAGCGCCCACACTCCAATCGTGTATTGCCACACCAATCGAAGAGAGGTATGTATTACCTCCATTTTTATTTGGGAGTTGCTCACCTTTTTCAAAATACATCAGGCCACTAAGGGCTAGTGCTTCATCTGCTGATAATAATATTCCTTTGTCGATAAGAAATTTTAAATCGATTGTGTTCGCATCATTTGTTTGGATTATAAAATCTGTGTGTTTCATTTGCTTTGGCTTTTCTTGAGTCGCTTTCATGATTTTTAGTTTTAAATGATTAGTAATTGTTGCTTACTACATTTATATGGGTTATAAATCCAATTCAAAAATCCGCAGGAATAAAAATTGAAAAAAATTGAATTGGCCTGAAAATGCTAGGTTTTGAACCATTTAGCGGAAAACGCTAAAATATTAGCATTT
>JANYBY010000313.1 GCA_025360565.1 Bacteroidota bacterium | reverse complement strand
AAGCCCCGCATTTTCAGCGAGGCTCTATTTTATTGTCAGTTCGAGTAACGTAGCGATAGCGAAGTGTATCGAGAACCTGAATCATTCGTCTCGATACGTCCTGCTGAAAAAGCAGGACTACTCGACGTGACACGCTTATTGAACTCAGTGTAACTCAGTGTTCTCCGTGGCTCCGCGGTTAGTATTACGCAGTTGCTTTTGCTAAAGCCACTTTTAAGTTAGCATCAATAGCACCTAAAAATTCTTCGGTATATAAATAATGTTCACCATGTTTAACTTTGTTGCCATGCGCGCAAACAGCCAGATCTTTTGTCATTTTACCGCTTTCAACGGTTTCAACACATACTTTTTCTAAAGTTTGTGCAAAATGAACTAAGTCTTTGTTGCCATCTAATTTTCCACGGAACTCTAAACCTCTTGTCCATGCAAAAATACTTGCAATTGGATTAGTTGAAGTTGGTTTACCCGCTTGGTGATCGCGGAAGTGACGGGTAACTGTACCGTGCGCCGCTTCTGCTTCCATAATTTTTCCGTCAGGCGTAACTAATACCGAGGTCATTAATCCTAAGGAACCAAAACCTTGTGCAACTGAATCGGACTGAACGTCGCCATCATAATTTTTACAAGCCCAAACAAAACTTCCATTCCATTTTAAAGCACTTGCAACCATATCATCAATTAAACGGTGTTCGTAAACAATTCCCGCGGCTTCGTATTTTGCTTTATAGTCTGCTTGGTAAATTTCTTCAAAAATATCTTTAAATCTTCCGTCGTATTTTTTAAGGATGGTATTTTTAGTAGATAAATACAAAGGCCATTTTTTATTTAATGCCACATTAAAACAAGAGTGGGCAAAACCTTTTATACTTTCGTCAAGGTTGTACATTCCCATTGCAACACCGGCTCCCTTAAATTTAAAAACTTCGTGCTCAATTACTTTTCCATCTTCACCTTCAAATTTCATTGTTAACTTTCCTTTTCCGGGAACTAAAAAATCTGTCGCTTTATACTGATCACCAAAAGCGTGACGACCAACAATGATCGGAGAAGTCCAGTTTGTTACTAAGCGCGGAACGTTTTTACACACAATTGGCTCGCGAAATACTGTACCATCCAAAATATTACGGATGGTGCCGTTTGGCGACTTCCACATTTGTTTCAAATTAAATTCTTTTACACGGGCTTCATCGGGCGTAATGGTAGCACACTTAATACCAACCTGGTATTTTTTTATGGCTTCGGCCGAATCAATAGTAACCTGATCGTTTGTAGCATCGCGGTTTTCCATACCAAGATCATAATACTTAATATCAATATCTAAATAAGGAACAATTAATTTGTCTTTAATGAATTTCCAGATAATTCTGGTCATTTCATCTCCATCTAATTCAACTACCGGATTGGCTACTTTAATTTTGCTCATACTTTAAGAATATTATAATTTTTTGAACCACAAATGTAGAAAAGCTTTGGTATTTAGCAAGTCTTTTTGACGAAATTTTATTGAGAAATAATTATCCTACCCTCTCTAATTGTTATATTGCCACAGATTACACGGATTTTCACAGAAATTATCTGTGTAATCCACGAAATCCGCGGCTTTTCTTACGTTAATATAAAACCATTATCTTTGAACATTAAATCTAAAGTCCAAGAATGAAATTTCACAAAGAAGGTTACGCCAGTTTATTTATAGTTCTGCTCTTTAGCGCCATTCTAATTTTCATTGCCAGGTTCTGTTTCCCTACATTTGCCATTGCCCATTGGTTTGCCTACCTTTTAAGTGCATTTTTAACCATAACCATTGTTCAGTTTTTTCGTAACCCAACGAGAATACATAAACAAGGCGAAAATTTAATTATTGCCCCTGCCGATGGTAAAGTAGTTGTTATAGAGGAAACCACCGAAAACGAGTATTTTAAAGATAAACGCTTACAGGTAAGTATTTTTATGAGCCCCATAAACGTACACGTTAACCGGTACCCTATTGCAGGCCTTGTTAGTTTTTTTAAATATCATCCCGGTAAATTTTTAGCCGCGTGGGAACCTAAGAGCAGCACGGATAACGAAAGAACTACCGTGGTTGTAAAACACGCTAAAGGCACTGAGATTTTATTCCGCCAAATAGCCGGAGCATTAGCTCGCAGAATTGTTTGGTATTGTAAAGAAGGCGATAAAGCCGAACAATGCGGCGAAATGGGCTTCATAAAATTTGGCTCGCGAGTTGATCTGTTTTTACCCATTGGTACTAAACTCAACGTTAAGATCGGCGATGTTGTAAAAGGTTCGCAAAGTGTGATCGGAGAGATATAGTTTTTCGGTTTTTTTTCATTAACTTAGTTTAAATAATCTTCACTCATGAAAAAAGGTCTGTTTTTCGCTTTCTGTATTTTATCCTTTTCACAATTTATTTTTGCCGATAAATTAGATCCAAAAAATAAACTTGCTTTCACTGAAAATAAAGGGCAAATAAGCGATCAGAACTATCAACCAAGACCGGATGTTTTGTTTGGTGGAATCACCAACGGCATGGCTTTTCATTTAAGGAACAACGGTATCAGCTACCAATTAAGCAAAGTTGAAGAAGATAATGCCGAAGAAAAAAAATGTTTATTCACAAACAAATTTGCAACAAAAACACCGTCCAAAATAAGCATTTACCGTTTGGATATAAATTGGCTCAATTGCAACATCGCCTCTTCTCTAAAAAAAGAGAATGAATTGGATGGATATAACAATTATTATTTTGAAGCTTGTCCCAATGGAGTTACCAATGTAAAAAGTTACGGCAAGATCTCTTATAAAAATATTTATTCGGGAATTGATTTAGTGTGGTATGAAAAAGAAGGAAATTTAAAATACGATTACCTTGTTAGCGCGCACGCCAATTACAAAGCCATACAATTGGAATTTAAAGGGGCCGAAAAAATAATCATTAATTCTAAAGGTGAATTGGTTATCAGCACACCTTTTGGCGATATAATAGAACAAGCTCCTTTAGTAACGCAAAATTCGAAAATCCTTAAATCAAATTGGGTAATAAAAAATAATATTCTAAGTTTTAATATTGAAGGGTTAAACGAGGCCGCTTCTTTTATTATTGATCCAATTATTCGCACATGGGGAACGTACTACGGCGGTAGCGGCAACGATCAGGGACTTTGTTGCAAAACAGATCTTAGCGGTAATGTTTTTTTAGCGGGAACTACAGGCTCAGGAGCTTCTATCGCAACAGTGGGCAGTCATCAAATAACTTACGGCGGCGGACTAGGCGATGCGTTTGTATCAAAATTTAATTCGGCAGGCGTTCGCCAATGGGCAACATTTTATGGCGGTTCGGGAGAAGACAATGCGCCTTATTGTGCTGTTGATGCAACCGGAAATGTATATCTCACAGGTTACACCAACTCAGGAACAGGAACTGTAATGGCAACTGCCGGAAGTCATCAGCCCGCATTTGCCGGTGGTTACGATGCTTACTTGGCAAAATTTAATGCTTCCGGAATTCGTCAATGGTCAACGTATTATGGAGGCAACAATGGTGAATTTGGAACGGGCTGTGCAATAGATGCCACTGGCAATGTATATTTATCGGGTTACGCCTCTTCAACTGGAACAGCACTGGCAACGCCCGGCAGTCACCAGCCTGCTTTAGCTGCAGGGGATGATGGATTTTTGGCAAAATTTAATTCTTCAGGTGTTCGCTTATGGGGAACTTATTATGGAGGGATTGATAATGATTATGGTTTTTCTGTTTCAACAGATGGCACCAATGTTTTTTTAGCAGGTTATTCTAGTACAACTTCCGGAACCGCCATCGCCTCTGTTGGAAGTCATCAGCCCGCGTATGCCGGTGTTAACGATGCTTTTCTTGTAAAATTTGACGCGGTCGGTGTGCGCCAATGGGGAACGTATTGCGGCGGCACCGGAGATGATCAGGGTTTAACCTGCGCTACGGATAATGCCGGGAATACATACATAAGCGGATATACGGGAACAAATACCGGAACTGCAATTGCTTCAGCCGGCGGTCATCAACCGATCTATGGCGGCGGAGGTTACGATACTTTTTTAGTTCAGTTCAATACTAACGGTTCGCGACAGTGGGGAACTTATTACGGAGGCTCAGGAAATGATTTTGGTTATATGATCGCTACAGATGCCGCGAATAATGCTTATCTGGCGGGTTACACTGGGTCAAATACAGGGACTGTTATTGCAACGCCGAATGGCTATCAACCTGTTTTTGGAGGAGGATCCAACGATGCTTTTTTAGTACAGTTTAATGTGAGTGGAACGCGCCAATGGGGGACTTATTACGGAGGCGCTTTAAGTGATCTTGGATATGGCTGTACCATTGATGCTAGCGGTAACATGTATCTTTCCGGAAATTCAAATACAAGCGGCGGCACAACTATTGCAACGGCGAGCAGTTACCAGCCTGCTTTTGGCGGGGGATTAAGTGATGGTTTTTTAGTGCAGTTAATTAATTGCAATATTCCGAACGCGCCTGATGATGCTACAGCCACGGGCAATGAAGTTATTTGCGAAAATAATTCGGCAACTCTGGGCGCAACGGGTTCCGGCACTCTCAGTTGGTTTGCTACACCTACATCTACAACTGTTTTAGGCACAGGCACAAGTTTTGTAACGCCTACCTTGAGTGCCGGAGTTTACACATTTTACGTGGAAGCTTTTTCCTGCGCGACTAGCGCCTCAAGAACGGCGATATCTGTAACTGTGAATGTGTGTAGCGGAATAAAAAATTACTCAGCAAGTATTACTGAATTTAAAGTTTATCCGAATCCAAATACAGGATCATTTAGCATGTATTCAGATATAGATCTTTCGTTGAATATTATAAATGCCCTCGGGCAAATAGTAGGCTCTATAATATTGGAGGCCGGTAATAACCGGGAGCTGCAAATAACGAATTTAAGCCGGGGTATTTATTTTATTCACGGCTCTAACGGTTCGGGTGTTGTTTCTAAAAAAATTGTAGTTAGTAATTAGTCAATTTCAAAAAGTGTTTTTTATTTGGGCGCCCGGGCGGGCCACTGCAGGCTCCGCTTCGCTACGGTTTTTTGGATCGCCTGAAAAAGGCGACCAAAAGAACCAAGCCTTTCGTGTCCCTGGCGCAACTTAGCCGATTTCAAATTATAAATAGTAAGAAAATAATTATCTGCTAAAACAACTTAACTTAAAAATACGCCCTTATCTGCGCGCCGCCCAAGTGTACCATGTTTGATGTTGGCGTTTTTCTGCCGTTGTAATTTATACTGATCTGAATATTGTTGCTCAAATTCCGTTGGTAGGTTAATTCCCAGGTATAATTATCACCTTTATTTAAAGCATTCAGCATTTCATAAGCCGCCGGCGAATTGGTATCGTCGTTAAAACGGATCTGTATAAAATCAAACCTTCCGGTTAAGCTTCCTTTATCCGCCTGGTTAAATTTCAATTCCATGGCGTAAGTATTTACTATCGCTTTTTGAAATCCTCCTTCAATAATGTTTCTTTTTTCGGTGTATTTATAAATTCCGCTGATCCTGAAAACAGTATTTGGCTGAAAGATCAATTTTTCTTCCGTTTCCTTTCCCTCGATCAAATAATTTCGGTTAGAAAAGAACTGAGATAAAATTCCCTTTTGAGAATACAAATTATTACTGTTAACGGCCCAGGCCTTTAAAAAACTGACACGCCCTTTTACTTCGTGCGATAAAAGCAACCTATTCTCAATTCCATTTACTGTAAGCGATTTTGCCTGATTGTGTGTATAAGTGTAGTCGGCGCCAAACACCGGCGAACTTTGGTTGAAGAAAATACTTTGGCGTAAATTATTATTGCTCGCAATAAGCAAGGTATCGTTCACACTTAAGAATGGATTAAAATTATTGATTCCTTTTGCCTCCGACGTTTTATTATCTACCCTAAAGGCGGTTTGCGCCATCCAACGGTTTGTAAATCGCGCGAGGCCCGTTTTGGGATTTTTTATCAACGCGTTTGGCCTAATATTAAACGATAAACTTAAAACATTCGACAATACTTTTACGTATTTATTTGTTGGCGCATAATACCGTATAAATCTTGCCTGATCGCTGAAGTGCGCGATCTCAAACTCATTCAGCTCTTTAATATTATTCGCGTTATAGTCAACCCAGGCATACTGCCCCTGCCCCGGCGCTACTTCAAGGTAATAGAATTCTTTTTTATTTTCAAGTCCATATCCTGTTTCATAAAAAACACCCGCGGTGATCAAGCCTTTAAAATAACGGGGATTATATTCTAACCTGCTTAACAAAGTATTATCAGGCTTTAAAAAAGTACCTACTACATTACTTTTTATTTCGAGCTTACGGTTGGTTACGATTAAAGTAATGGGATTATTTTTTATGGAATAAAATGAACTTTGGATCCCAATGTTAGTTGCGTAGGTACTGTCTTTTAGATCATTTCCATAGGCTAATTTATCTCTTCGCTCTTTGTAAAATACTTTTATTTTATTTTTTGAGCTGTCGGCGTTCGAAATACTCCCCTCCCACTCCCAGAATTGATAAGACTTAGGTAAAAAAGTTTTTTCAAATGCTTTTTTGAACAGGTTATTTTCAAAAACATCCGAATAACTCAATTTAATTTTACTGATTCGTTTTGTTACAACTGTTTTGTGACGGTAAAATTCGGTGCTTTGAAAATTGAGATTATCGTTCGTCGTTAAATAAGCGCCCGAATATCCGGCCGAAAAATCTTTCAATTTTAAATTCCCGTTCAAATTATTTTTTACGCCCTGGTAATTATTTCCTTCACTAAAAATATTTGCGGCATATATTAACGATGAGCCGGTGCTTTTTACAATGCCAACCTCAGCGCTGCCAATGTGCTGATCGTTCAATAGAACCGGGGTCAGTGGCCTGTTCCAATCCCTTTCAAACTCAATACTTCTGAAGCGTTCAACCTGTTTAAAACGTTGCTGAACAAATTCGTAATTAACGTTGTAAATTAATTTTGTTTCTTTTTTGGATGAATCCGCTTTAAAAACTTTTTTATTTAAACTGCTTACTTTTACACCACTTCCTTCATCATTGCCTTTATCGGCGCTGCTGAAGCGGTTAATATCGTTTTTTGTATAAGCCCCTTCAACACTCAACGCATTGTTGTTAGTAACGGAATAAGAAAAGCCTCCCGTCATCATTTGATTTTGTTTTGGCGTTACCAAAGGGATTATAGGCTCAAAACTTCCCTGCAAAAGGCCGTTTATAGGCGCCACCCATTTATAAACCCTGCCGTTTGCTGTTGTGCTTACCTGATTGTAATTTCCGTTTCCAGCGCCAACATTGCTGAATTTTAAACGGTAATGCGCAGTATCGGGATCAATGCTGTATACGTAAACATTTTGATACAATACAGCCAAAACAGTTGTATCCGCTTTTCGATAAAACACATCGCTGTTATTAAAAACATCGCGTGTAACACCCGAATATTGCGCTTTGCTAAGGGTATCACCGATCTCCGCCAGCACATTTTTTTGATCAGAGGTTAGTGTTTGCTGTAGGGGACGGTTCTTATTATCCTGTTCACTATACAAATTAAAAAATGCTTTCGCTTTTTTACCGGAGACCTCTTCGCCAAAATAAAATAACGAACGTCCGTAATTTCTTTCCGCATATTGAAATTCGGCCACGATTCGTTTGTCTTTAGTAATTATTTGTCGGGCTGTAAAGGTTAATTCCCCGCTGTTGTAATCAATGATGTAATCGTTCTCCTGTCCGCGCTGTAAAAGCCTTCCGTCGATATAGATCTTTTCTGTTCCGCTCAAAATAATAATAAAGGGTTCGTTATCTGCTCCTTTTAAACGGTATGGCCCCTGATTATTTTCTGTACCGAAAAAAACCTGACGCGAAAATTTTCCTCTTGAAACTGCGCCTGAAATTGAAGTTTTAAATGAGATCGGTTTTTTAGCGGAACTATCTACATAATTATTTTCAAGGTACATTCCCTGCGCCCTTTTGTAATAATTCATAAAATAACTGTTCTGCGGTTTCGATAACTGGTAATCGCCAACAATTAATTTGGTGGTTTTATTATTCAGCTGTATAAATACTTTATCAAACTCCTGCAGCTGGGCCGTGGTGCCATCGGCCTGAAACGGTATGTTATTATCGGTTGCAGCCATTACCATATCAATTTCGGGCGTTAATTTACCGCTTACCTGTAAATTTAAATTGGAGTTCACCACAACGTCCTGCGTATTGCCGAAAGAGATCCCTCGACTAATATTCCCGTTCTTATTGAGCCCATCGTTCTGAAATAAAAAATCCTGCCGCGTTGTATTCGTATACGTAATGGTATAAGGGTTATTGGGCCTCGAGAGATCCGTATACAATTTATTGGCGTCCTTATGAAAAAATTTATTCTCAAAATTGTACGGAAATTTTTTATATGAAACGATAATACTATCCGGTTTTTTTTTGGTAAAAATTAAAGCGTGGAGTTTGTAATTGATCTTGGGATGATCGGCAGAATCCAACACAGGAAAAGTTTTAAAACCTACGCTGCCGGGAACAATGCTTAAAGAATCTAAAACCAATGTATCGGGCACTATCTTAAATAGTTTTTTCCGATTGGCATTCAATGTTTGTGCGTTTCCTTCAGCAAATGCCAAAAAAATTAGACCTATCAATAGTAAACGCTTCAAAAACATCTTATTATAACGTTTTTAAAGATACAAAATTGTGCCGTTTACCTGCTTTTACCAAAGCAGAAATCCTATCTTATGTCATAAAAAGGCCTATTTTTAATCATACGCCGGGTTTTGCGGCTTTTGCAAATTTTGGTAGCTTTAACCCGAATTGTAATGATTGAATTCTATCTGAAAAAATTAAAAATATATGGAGCAATTAATTGAATGTGTACCCAACTTTAGCGAGGGTGTTGACTTAAACGTAATTAAACAAATTACCGATGAAATAGAAAAGATAGAAGGCGTTAAATTATTGAACGTAGACCCGGGCAAAGCCACCAACCGCACGGTTGTTACAATTGTGGGCAATCCAAAAGCTGTTATTGAAGCGGCTTTCCAAGCAATAAAAAAAGCCGGTGAGTTAATTGATATGAGCAAACACAAAGGCGAACATCCAAGAATGGGCGCTACCGATGTATGCCCGCTGATTCCCATCTCGAATATTAGCATGGAAGAAACGGCTAAGTATGCCTTACAACTTGCCAAACGAGTTGGCGAAGAATTAAAAATTCCTGTTTATTTATACGAAGAGGCTCAGCCAAATAAAAAACGCAGTAATCTTTCGGTTATAAGAGCGGGTGAATATGAAGGCTTTTTCAAAAAAATAAAATTACCGGAGTGGAAACCTGATTTTGGTCCTGCCGAATTTGATGCCTCCCGCGGCGCTACCGTTATTGGCGCCCGCGATTTTTTAGTGGCTTATAATATTAATTTAAACACTACCTCAACCCGCCGCGCCAATTCAATTGCTTTTGATGTGCGCGAGGCCGGACGCGTATTACGCGAAGGCGACCCTATTACAGGCAAGATCATCAATAATGCGGATGGCACTCCAAAATTTATTCCCGGAACTTTAAAATCAGTAAAAGCCATTGGCTGGTATATTGAAGAGTACGGTGTTTGCCAGATCTCGATGAATCTTACCAATATTAATATTACACCCGTTCATGTGGCGTTTGACGAAGTTTGCAAAAAGGCTGCAGAGCGAGGCATTCGTGTTACGGGCTCCGAATTGGTGGGATTAATTCCACTTAAAGCGTTACTTGATGCGGGAAAATATTTTTTATTAAAACAGCAGCGCTCAACTGGAGTTAGTGAAAGTGAATTAATAAAGATCGCAGTAAAATCACTTGGTTTGGATGAACTTGCCCCCTTTAAAGCCGAGGAAAAAATAATTGAATACCTTTTGAAGGATAAAGCTTCGTCCAAATTAGTTGGCATGAGCCTTACCGCTTTTGCAGACGAGACCGCAAGCGAAAGCCCTGCGCCCGGTGGCGGTTCAATTGCAGCTTATGTTGGCAGTTTGGGCGTTTCTTTAGCAACTATGGTAGCCAATTTAAGTTCTCATAAAAAAGGTTGGGACGAGAGATGGGAAGAGTTTAGTAAGTGGGCAGACAAAGGACAAACCATAAAAGATGAATTATTAGGTTTAGTGGATGCGGATACTGCGGCCTTTAACAAAATAATGTCGGCCTTTAATTTACCTAAAGTAACAGATGAAGAGAAAAAAATAAGAACGGAGACCATACAAGAAGCAACCAAATTTGCCATTGAAATTCCGTTTAAGGTAATGCAATTAAGTTACGAGAGTTTAGAATTGATAAAAGCCATGGCTGAGCAAGGCAATCCCAATTCGGTGAGCGACGCGGGTGTAGGAGCTTTGTGCGCTCGCAGCGCGGTAATGGGCGCTTTTATGAATGTGAGAATAAACGCAGGAGGTTATAATGATAAAGCTTTTGTAAGCGATATTATAGCCAAAGGAAAAGACATTGAACTAAAAACAATTGCCGCCGAAGCCGCCATTTTAAAAATTGTGAATGAGAAGATAGGGGTTTAATTGAACGCAGATGATGCGGATGATTATGATTAACATATATTATTTCTACTTTGATTAAAGGATTCGCTTTATTTTTGTCATAAATATTTCTTTGTTCTGCTATTTTAAATCCATTTAACCCTTTATATCGTATGTATTCACAAAGCAATTAGTTTTTGGGCATTGCCTTAAAATCTAAAAAATCTAAATGGAGGATCTTAAAAAATACATTCAATCAGGCATTTTAGAAATGTATGCTTTAGGTTTAACAAGCGAAGAAGAATC
>JANYBY010000306.1 GCA_025360565.1 Bacteroidota bacterium | reverse complement strand
ATTCCTGTTTTTTGCTTTGGAATTTTGTTGTTTTTCCGCCTTTTTGTTTTTCTTTTAATAGTTTGGCAATAATTCGTGCGCGTTCAGTTTTAACTGACTCTTGTAGTTTTACATCTTCGCTGAGGTCAAAATAAATTTGCCCGTCAATTATTGTCTTATCCACTTTCGCATAAATACTCAACGGATTATTTGTCCAAAGAACAAGATCCGCCACTTTACCAACTTTAATGCTTCCTACTTTATCATCGAGGTGCAGCATTTTTGCGGGATTTAAAGTCACTAATTTGAGTGCTTGCGTTTCTGTTAAGCCGCCGTATTTGATACTCTTTGCAGCTTCCTGATTCAGTCTGCGCGCCATTTCCGCGTCATCACTGTTAATAGCTGTGTTTACACCAACCTTGGTTAAAATAGCTGCGTTATAAGGAATGGCTTCCATTACTTCATTTTTATAAGCCCACCAATCCGAAAAGGAAGAAGCGTTAACCCCATGCGCTTTCATTTTATCGGCCACCTTGTACCCTTCTAAAATATGCGTGAAGGTATTTACTTTAAAGCCTAAACTATCGGCAACGTGCATCAACATATTAATTTCGCTTTGTACATAACTGTGACAAGTAATATATCTTTTTTTATTTAAAATTTCACCAACGGCTTCCAGATCAAGATCGCGGCGCGGAAAATTAATGATACCTTTACCTGTTAAATTATAAAGGGCAATATCTTTCGGAGTATATTTTGAAAACTCGGCCCATTGTTTGTTGTATTCTTTTGCTCTAGTAAAAAAATCAATGTACACCTGTTCAACGCCCATTCTACTTTGCGGAAAACGCACATTAGCATGATCGCCCCAATTACTTTGTTTTACATTTTCGCCTAAAGCAAATTTTATGAATTCATCTGCTTTTTCATATTTCATATCTTCGGCAGAGTGGCCCCATCTTAATTTAATAATGGCGCTTTGCCCGCCAATAGGGTTAGCCGAGCCATGTAACAATTGGGCGCATGTTACTCCGCCTGAAAGTTGTCTGTAAATATTTATGTCTTCGGGATTGATCACATCGCCCATTCTTACTTCTGCGCTGCTTGCCTGTGCGCCTTCGTTAACGCCGGCTGTGAGCGCAATGTGACTGTGCTCGTCAATTATACCGGGTGTTAGGTGCATTCCTGTTCCATCAATAACCTTAGCAAATGCCAATTTTGTTGCTTCAATATTTTTTGCAATGCGAACAATTTTTCCGTTCACAACATATACATCAGTTTCATTTAAAATTGTATCGCCTTCGTTTGTCCACACAGTGGCGTTTTTAATAAGTATGGCTTCGTATCGGTTCTTAAATTTATTCCAGTTGGTTTTAAAAATTCCCGCTGCTTCAGGCATTGCTTCACCAAAGGCGTTGAAGGGATAAATCACTTTCCCCAAATTCAATTCAGGTTTTTTCGAAGTTGTTCTTTTTGTGACGGTATCAACAGCCGAAATGTATTTTAAATTAAGATCGAACCAATTGCCGTTGACCCATTGGCCTTTACCGGTAAAGGATCTGTCGGCTGCGTTATAATTACCCGAGGCTCTTGCAATATTTACGGTATCATACTGAAATGTAAAGGAGATGATATTATTTACCATATTGTAAGTAATATTCTTTTTAGTTGTGTCTATTTTTAATTGTGCCGTTGGTTTTATGGCGTCGCCCGAAAATTTAAGGTCAAAACTTTTTGAGTCGGCTGTTAGTTTATAATTTCCTCTAAAATCAACGGGGTTCAGATCGGAATAAATTTCGGGCTCGCCGTTTACTACATGATGTAGGATAGCGGCGTCTTCTTCAAAAATAGATTTGTTGCTGATAAAAAAATTAGCATAGTAATCTTTTTTAAGCGCACCAATTTTAGTTCCGGCATTTATAAAAGCGGCGGGATTGGTTGTGAGCGCTTTAAGCGCCGTTTTTTCGCTCAGGCCATACTGAACAGCTTTACGTAAATTTTTTAAAAAATCTTCTTTGTTCTTTAAATCGCTTAGTGTAAAACAAAATGCGATATTATTTTTTTCAAACTCGGCGGGATTGGTTGGCGCAAGCTCCCAATGTTTTAGGTCAGTTAACGAAATATTTTCGGCATCGTAGGGGTCTTCCACATCATAAGCATCCGGAAAATTAAGCGGCACAATGTATTTTAATTGCGTGGCCTGTGTTTCGCTTATGCGTTGGTATTCGTTGCCCCCGGCTTTAATAATGTATTTTACATTGAATTCTTTTCCGATCTTATCAGCGCGTAAATTATTGAACTTGTCGTTTCCTTCTATGATCGAAGGTAATGTTTGTAATTTATTAAAGGCGTCTAACGTAATATCGTAAGCTTGTTTGTTGCCGCCGTTACTGTACCATTGCGCGTCGTAATAAGTTTGTCGCAGTAAAGCTATACATCCGGTTAAAGAGCTTGGATAATCCTGTGTGGATGTTCCTTTGCTCATTGAATAAAAAGCGGCTGCTTTATCTATTACGATGCTTAAATTTTCTTTGGCGTTGTTTAAATTCACCAACACACCGCTTCCGCGAACGATCCCGTCTTTTGGACAAGTAAGTACAGTTGCAAAACCTAATTTTTTTAAAGCGTCAGCTTTTTCTTTATTGTGAACAAAGTTTTTTTGCGATTCGTATTCTGCTTTAATGGACATGTTCCATCCGTAAGCACCCTTTGAAGTGTTGTCTAATTGGGGGCCGGCTTGATTTCTGGAGCCAGACTTAACTTCGGGAATACCGTAATCGCTGTAAATATCAATAAAAGAAGGATAGATAAATTTTCCTTTCACGTCCACTACAATGGCTTCTTTGGGTATTGTGGCCGTTTCCGAAACTGAAATGATCTTTCCGTCTTTAAAGATCAAAACCCCGTTCTTTATAATAGTTTCAGGATCTGCATAAATAGTAGCGTTGATATAGGCGTAAGTAGAGTGTATATTAAAAGGCGCGCCATTGGTAGGGAAGGTGACTTGTGCTGTCATTTTAAAGATAACAAAAGAGCATATGAGCGAGAAAAGTCTAAATTTTGACATAAGCCTTCAAATTTAATGAGAAACAAGGGTATTTCATAACATTTTAATTAAAGATCGGAATAAAACGAGTGTTTTATACTGAAAGTAGCTTTTGGTTGGATAACCGAATTTTTAACTATCAAATAATTCTATTTATTGACAGTTGCTTGTTTTACTGTCAGCTTTTGACAGATAAATCCATAACTATCAAATAATGGTATATTTTGACAGTTGGTAATTTTACTGTCAGGTTTTGACGGATGATCTAACAACTATCAAATATGTTAAAAAATTGATAGTTGTTTAAGTAAATGTCAAATTTGTTGTATATTTGACAAAAGTAAAATTTGATGTCAAACTCAATCCCATTCGATCGTAACAAGCCGTATAATCATCTTCCTTTACTTCCGCCGCCCGACGATAAGATAATTACTATTGATATTTTGAAAGCTTTGAATAAAGCGAATAAAGCGTTGGCTGAATTAAAAGGGTTGGCAAAAAAATTACCCAACCAATCTATGCTTGTTAATACGATTGCGTTGCGCGAAGCAAAGGCAAGTACCGCCATCGAAAATATTTTTACAACAGATGATAAACTGTATAAAGCCCTAACCGGCGAAGGGTCAAACCTTGACAGCAGCGCGAAGGAAGTTTTAAATTACCGTAAGGCCCTTTGGAGTGGTTACGCGTTACTCAAGAAAAAAGACGGGTTTAGCGTGGATATGATGATAAAAATTTACAGGGATGTAAAACAATTGAAGGATGGAATTCGTCCGCCGGAAACAGAAACGGTTATTATGAAAAGAGGAACGGGCCAACTTGGCGGAATCGTTGTTTATACGCCACCCCGCGGAGAAAAGATCATAAAACAAAAATTAAATAATTTAATAGAGTTTGTAAACGACGATAAAAAGTACAATTACGATCCGTTAATAAAAATGGCTGTTATGCATTATCAGTTTGAAGCGATACATCCGTTCAGGGACGGGAACGGCAGAGCGGGAAGAATTTTGAATATTTTACTGATGATTCATAAACAATTGCTGGATGTGCCCATTTTGTATTTAAGCGCTTTCATCATTCAAAATAAGGAGAATTATTATAATTATTTAAATAAGGTCACGCATCAAAAAAGCTGGAATGCTTGGATATTGTATATTCTTGAAGCGGTTGAAGAAACTTCGAAGTTCACAATTAAAAAAATAAACGAGATCGACAGACTGTTTCAGCGAACAGTTGATTTTGTAGAAAAGAAACATCCGCACATGAAAAGAGAAGTGATCGAAAAAATATTTGAGCAGCCGTTCACGAGTCCGCAGAAATTGCTGGGTAAAAACATTAAAAGCGTTAATACCGCTAAAAAATATATGGGTCAATTAGAGAAACTTAAGATTATGGTACCCGAAAAGATCGGAAAAGAGATCGTTTACCTGAATGTTGACCTGTTTAATTTACTTTCTGAAACATAATTGTATTTTATTTAAATGAATGCTATTTTTACAATAAATTAAACCACAATGTATAAAGGAATATTGCATACCCATTATTTAGTAGTTGTATTGTTTTTATTGATCTATGTTATAAAAACAGTTTTATTATTAAGCGATAAAAAAGAATTGCTGATAGCGTTCACCAAAAAAGTAAAGGTGCCGGAAATGATCATCAGCTTTTTATTTTTAGGAACCGGTATTTTTTTATTAACGCAGCTTGCTCTTGGCGGTAAATTCGATTATTTATTATGGATCAAGTTGGGAATGGTGTTAATATCCATTCCAATTGCCGTTGTCGGGTTTAAAAAACAAAATAAAATGCTGGCGGCTTTAAGTTTACTTTTAATTACCGGAAGTTTTGGGTTAGCGGAAGTGTATCACAAGAAAAAAGGAATAATTGAGAATGTTTATATGACCGACAATAGCGGAAAATCATTGTACGAGGCCAATTGTAAATTATGTCACGGTGATGACGGAAAATTAGGCGCCTCGGGTGCAAAAGATCTTACTGCAACTGTTTTGGAACTTGAAGGTGTAAAAGAAGTTATTTTGAAAGGTAGAGCCAGCATGGCCGCTGTTAATGTGAACGAAGAGCAAGCGAATGCAATTGCGGTTTATGTGATGAGTGATTTGAAGGGACATTAGGAGTAGTGAGTATTGAGACCTGTTGTATAGAACTGAGACGAAATTAACTAAATGAAGCCGGAACCCTTAACAACCGCCCTTCCAGAGCATACCTGTGTTTTAATAGGTGTTATAAATAAATTTCAGGATGATTCCGCTTCTAAAGAATATTTGGATGAACTCGCTTTTTTAGCAGAGACCTACGGATTAAAAACAAAAAAAACTTTCACGCAAAAATTAGAGAGGCCCGATAAATCTACTTTTATAGGTAAAGGAAAAGTAGAAGAGGTTAAAGCTTTTGTTGTTGAAAATAAAGTGGATGTTATAATTTTTGACGACGAACTTTCTCCCTCTCAACAACGAAATCTTGAAAAAATTTTGGGCAAAAAAATACTGGATAGAACTACTTTAATTCTCGAAATATTTGAACAGCGTGCGCAAACCGCCCACGCAAAAACGCAGGTACAGTTAGCGCAGTATCAATACATGTTACCGCGCTTAACGGGTATGTGGACGCACTTAGAACGGCAACGAGGTGGTACAGGAACCCGCGGTGGTGCTGGAGAGAAGGAGATCGAGACGGACAGGAGGATTGTGCGCGATAAAATTGCCGCTTTAAAAGATCGTTTACGAGAAATTGATAAACAAATGGCTACTCAGCGAAAAAATCGAGGTGAATTAATTCGGGTTGCACTTGTAGGTTATACCAACGTGGGAAAAAGTACGGTTATGAATTTGCTTAGCAAAAGTAATGTGTTTGCCGAAAATAAATTATTTGCCACGCTCGATACAACGGTTAGAAAAGTGACGATAGAGAATTTATTTTTTTTATTAAGTGATACGGTGGGGTTTATTAGAAAATTACCAACGCAATTGGTAGAGAGTTTTAAATCAACTTTAGATGAAGTGCGCGAAGCAGACCTATTGATACACGTGGTGGATATTTCTCACAAAAATTTTGAAGAACATATTAATGTGGTAAAACAAACCTTGCAGGACATTGGAGCAGGGGATAAGCCTTGCATTTTAGTGTTTAACAAAATAGATATTTTTTCGTATACCCCAAAGGACGAGGATGATCTGACGCCAACTACAAGGGATAATTTATCGTTGCAGGATATAAAAAATACGTGGATGAAAAGTTTAAATAATCCGTGTTTATTTATCAGTGCGCAAAACAAAGAGAACATCGAGGAATTTAGATCGACAATTTATAAATTGGTAAAGGAGATGCATTTGAAGAGGTATCCTTATAATAATTTGCTTTATTAATGAGGTATTGAGATATGAGTATTGGATATTGAGACCGTGTGGAAATAGTTATGAGTCTGCCGCGGCGAATGGGACTTGAGATTGGGTGTGGGCATAATAGAAAATCAACGTTAATCATAACCATCATAACCATCATAACATTCAGCGTTCAATAGATGAAAATAGAATTTGAATACGCGCATTTAGATGATCTGCCAAAGATAGTAGAGACGTATAATTCTACTGTGGCAAGTCGTTTGGTGACTGCCGATCTGGAAACGGTTTCGGTGATGAGTAAATTACAATGGTTCAATTCTCACAATAAAAAAAAACATCCTCTCTGGAAAGTGATGTGTGACGGGCATTACGCCGGCTGGATGAGTTTTAATAGTTTTTATGGCAGGCCGGCTTATGATGGAACTGTCGAGGTCAGTATTTATTTGGAAGAAAATTCACGAGGAAAAGGATTAGGAAAAATTTGTTTACAAAAAGCCATAACCGAATCCCCGAAAATGGAGATAAGTAATTTACTCGGATTTATTTTCGGGCACAACCAGCCGAGTTTAAATTTATTTTATCAATTCGATTTTGAAAAATGGGCGCACTTTCCGGGAGTAGCCAATATGGATGGGGTGTTAAGGGATCTGATTATTTTGGGACGGAAGGTTTAAAAATAGATCATCGCCATGCTACCGCAAATTGCCTTTACGATCATTAACCCATCTACCACCGTTAAATAGTAAATCAAAGAGCGACGAACGTGTAGTGAATAAGCAGTAATGATCAAACACACAAAAGGCAAAATATTTAAGAAAATTTTAACGGGATGAAAATGGCGCGTGATTCCGAAGATGATAAAAGTGCCCAAGCCTACCGCGCATAAGGGAAGAATGATGGAAAAGATGGTTTTGCGTAATCCTTTTTTTACAATAAATGTGTTTAATTTTTGTTCCGAATCTGCCGCGTAATCTTTTATATCAAACATAATGCAAAGAACAGATACGAACATAAAGTTTTTGAGAAACAATAAATTGCCAATCAACGTAAATTCGTATTCTATTTTATGCTGAACAGAGTAAAATAAAATTGGATAAAAATTAACCACGCCCGCCCAAGCAAAACCGATCACAAAGGGTTTCATCCAGCCAATGCTGCGTAAATTAAATTTGGTGCCAATGCCGTAATAAAGCCCCGCTACTAAAGGAAAGATAAGGAATAGAAAAAATTGTAAAAGCGTTATGCTTTTTATCGCTTCCCAATTATCGTTTAAAATTAAAATACAAAAACTAAAAGTAAGAACTGTTAAACTTATCTGGCTGCATTTAACGATCATTTTATGTTCCATGTACCAACGATTACGCTCATCAGAGGGGTAACCGGATTTATCAGTAATGTAAGCTTTGGTATAATAAACTATGGATGCACAAAAAACCGCGCCGAAATAAAAAAAAGTATTGAGCGGAAATTTTTGCTGCAGGGTGGCCTCAATCGTTAATGCAACAACGCAGAGTCCATAAAAATAATTCCCGAAAAAGAAAAATTTAATAAAGGGATTATTGGGCAGCCTTTGCATTAAGCAAAGTTACTATTTAAACCCTTTTCTTTTAACCAATAAAATAGGCAAATTACTTATACCCGTCGGTAAGTGTTCTTAAAAATGCAACAAGGTCTTTTTCTTCCTGCGAATTAAGTTTAAGATTCCCTAATTCTTCTTTGTTCACCGTTGCAGGCACTTCGGGCGATGTGTATAAAGAGTCTCGTTTATTGTAAAATCTTACCGTTTCTTCAAGGGTATTAAAAATTCCGTTATGAAAATAAGGTGCCGAAATTGCCACATTTCGTAGGGAAGGCACTTTAAATTGTCCGTTGAATTTGCTGTTATTTAAAAAAGCACCCAAACCATTATCAACATAAGAAGCGCCCATTGGATTAAAGGACAAAGGAATGACATAAAAAGGATTATTATTGTTTTTTGGAAGTCCAATATTATCATAAGTAAAATCTGTGAATAAAACCATTCCACTTTGTTCGTCCGGCTCTATTAAATGGCAATTGGCGCATTTTCCTTTCGCGGTGTCCGTAAATAGTTTTAAACCTCTTGTTTCTTGTGCTGTAAGCGAAACCTGGCCTTTTAAATAATAATCGTATTTGGAAGAAAACGGATTTACTTCCGATGATCGTTCGTAAGCCGCAATTGCATCGGTAATATTATTTAAGGTATTGTTATCATCTTTTACATCGCCATAAACAGTTTTGTAAAGTGAGAAATATTCGGCAGTGCGAAGTTTTGAAATAAGCATACCCACATTTTCAACGTTCATTTCCAGTTTATTAAAAAAAGGTTTAGCGGCTTGTTCCTGCAAAGAGTTTACCCTTCCGTCATAAAAGAAACCGCCAACGTAAGTTGAATCAATAGTATCAAAATGCAAAGGAGTTGAGAACATGGCGTATGAAACATTGGGAGCATTTCTGTTGCCAAAAAGCCCGTCAACTGTTCCTTCAGAAACAATACTGTGATTGAGATCGCTAAAACCGGTTTCGGAACTATGGCAGCTTGAACATGATTGCCCAATGGGATTTGACAAGTTTTTATCAAAAAATAATTTTTTACCCAATTGTATTTTATCGGTTGGTGTTACCGTTGTAATATTTTTATCTTTTTTACAAGCATAAAAAAATCCGGTAAGGATCACTAAAATAAATTGGAATATTTTTGATCGGCTCATAGCTTATTTAAAATTTAGCGCTCAAGCCAACATACCAGCTTCTTCCAATCGCCGGAATAATACCCGGGCCGGGATACTCATCGGTTCTGCGTGTAAAATAAGCTTTATCGATTAAATTATTTGCACCAAGTTTAAGCGCGTAATTTTTGTACCTGTAACTTGCGCTGCAATCAAATACGGTATAGGCCGGAATGTACCCTGCAACCGGATCTGAGCTTACTCTTGCGTTTGAAGCATCGCCAAACGCGTCGCCAACAAAATTATATTGGCCGCTGATAGAAAAGTGGTTGTTGTTTAAAATGAGCCCGACCCTGTTAATGGTATTTGCCGCCGTTTCAACCCTTTTGCCTTTAAATTCGCCGCTGGTGTATTTCGCGTCAATATATGAAAATGAATTAAAAACGCTGATGCCACATTTTGAATTTGTACGAATGCATTTTAAAATATTAAATTCAATATAACTTTCTATTCCTTGGTGCACACTGTTGGCGATATTTGTTCTGTAAGTATATTCTTCACCTGTTGTTTCGTTGGTTTTTAAAACAACACCAATTCTATTATTGTATTCCATGTAAAAAACACCAATGTCGAAATTCAAATAATTTTTAACGGTGCCTCTATAGCCGAAATCGGAATTAAAGCCCTTAGCGTCTTTTAAATTGGGATCTATTTTTGAGATCACTCCCAAAGGTTCTAATTGTGAATAATCTATGGGCCTGTATGCTTGACTGATATTGCCATACACATTGGTGTTAGCGGTTGGTTTAAATTCAACGCCGGTTCCAAATAAAGGAAAATATCGGTTCCGCACTTGATCTGCATACAATTTAAATTCCCCATCTGTTTTATAACCCGAGGCTGTACTATTTAAATATTCGAATCTAAAGCCCGGAGTAATGGTTAATTTTTTTCCGATCTTAAAAATATTTTCTACAAAAGGGGCTAAGTTGGTTGTCGAAAAATCAAGATCGTATCCCCAGGGCCCGGTAATTGAAAGATCAAAATCACTTTTAGTACTTCCTTCGCCGCCGCCTTTTCTGTTAAACCACGCATAGCTGTATCTTAGACCGCCCGCGATTGTAGATCTTTGTCTGCCTAAATTATATGTTTGTGAGAAACGCAATTCCGAAGTAGTGTTTTGCATTTTTTCTTTTCCAACTTCTCGCGAAACATATTCGTTAGTAGTTTGATCAATTACATCTTGTGCTTCAGGTCCGCCATCTTCGTTGCGCCAAACTAACGCACGACTGCTAAATAAAAAAGTAGTTTTAAAATCAATGGTAGTATTTTCGGACGGAGAATATTTTAAAGCAGCGCTAACAATATTCCACGGACTTTTTAACCAGTTTCTTGCCCTTGTTGAGGCTCTCGGATTTGCATTGAAAACGCTATCGGTTAAACCGCCCGGCATTTTTAATTCGTTTTGTAGTAATGAATATTCGGCCGAAACTGAAAGCTTATCGTTTGGTTTATACTGTATTTTGCCAAAACCTGAAACCTGCCACTGACTGCTGTTGGGTCTATAACCCTGCATGGTGCGGTATTGCACAAATCCATAATAATTTATTTTCTTAATGGTGCCGCCTACCGAATTAAAAGAATTGAACATGCCAAAACTGCCAACGGTTTGCGAGGTGTTAAACTCAAACGCCTTATTTTTTGGACCTTCTTTTGTAACGTAATTTACTAATCCGCCAAACTGCGAACCAAATTGCAAAGATGCGGCGCCCCTAACCATTTCAATTCTGCTTACGGCTTCCATAGGGGGTAAATAATAGGCTTCATTATAACCGTAAATATCGGCGCTGATGTTATAACCGTTTTGGCGTGTATTCATTTCAATACTTTGCGAAGGATTTAATCCGCGAGTAGCAATGCCATTGGCAGTAAACCCGCCGCTTTCGGTTTCAACAATATTTAAACCCGGAATTCTGCCTAAGATCTGACGTGTATTGTTTATCGCTTTGTTCGCGTCTAAACTATCCACTAAAATTATTTCGTTTTTTTTGCCGGCATAAATTATTCCGTCTTTTTTTTCCGGTAAGTGACCAACGCCGTTAACCGTTTTGTAATCAACAATTATTACTTCTTCAAGTTCTTTAATTTTTGAAGAATCTTTTTTTTGCGAAAATGAAATTTGAGCCGCGCACAAAAAAGTGCAGAAAGGGATAAAAAAAGCGGTTTTCATTTTGGTTTAAAAAAAGAATATATTTCTAAAGCAAAAGTAGGTTTACGCTTAGAGATCTTAAATACCTCAAAAGTGGTATTTTAATGAAAATTATTCCCCGGCATTGCTGCAGGGTATCTGGTTTAGTCACTAATTAGTCGTCCCTCAAAAAGTATTTTTTTTATTATTTGGGCGCCCCCGCCTGCATCAAAAAGTTCGGCGGGCAGGCGGGCGGGCTGCTACGGGCTCCGCTTCGCTCCGGCTTTTTTTGTT
>JANYBY010000029.1 GCA_025360565.1 Bacteroidota bacterium | reverse complement strand
AAAAGAAGCTTTTGTCAAATTTGTTAGTCTAGATACAGATCTTACTTTCGTAGAAAAAACACATCGATTTTTCATTTTATTACCAACTAAACTATGATAGGTCTTAGTTAATTTAAGCATAATTTTAAATCGAATATTTTTGACTTAAGTACAAGGATAGAAGTTGGCTGGGAACAAAACAAAGCCGGTAACCGTTATGGCATTAAAAAGACCTTGAACCGAAGGATGAAAAACAACCGACACAGTTTATATTTATTCGGTGGTATTGGTGCACTTTATTTTAATCCTAAAGGCAGGTTGCCAAATGGATTATATACAAATTTAAGGCCATTACATACCGAAGGGCAGGGTTTGCCGAACGGCCCAAAACAATATTCAAGACTGAGTATCTGTATTCCCTTAGGCATCTATTACAAATTTATAATTAATAAACAATATACCTTAGGTGTTGAGTTAGGTTGGTATAAAACATTTACCGATTATATTGATGATGTATCTACTGGTTATTACGATAATGCGTCCATAGCCGCCGCATACGGCTCAACTGCCGCGTACATGGCCGACCCAAATTTAGGAAATATACCCGGGTATGGTAAACCCGATGCAGATGGTACATTAGCGCAACGTGGCGACAAGGACAAAGATTCTTATGTTACTTTGCAGGTTACTTTCGGTTATGTGTTTAAGCAAAAACGTAAACGCGCAAGGTTAAGAAGTAAGTTCTAAGAACGGTTTTTGTTTAATCATAAAATAGAACGCTGATATCGCGGATCGCTTATGATTTATTAAGATTTTATATCTGCGTTCATAATAACCATCAGTGTCATCCCTGCTACCGGCAGGCAGGTGCGTTCCAATAAAAATAAGTAAAATATTTTTTTGGAGTATAAGAATGTTGAAAGTAAAATTTTATTACTCCATTACCTGGTATTCAATTTCTTTATTCCTCGTTCTTGAACCGGCACTCGCCTGAGTTTGATTAGGCCTTAATTTGTAAGTGTATTTTTTGCCGTTCTCAATAACTTTTTTTTCGATCAATTCATTCGGGCAATGAAAATTTATTAAGATCGTTTTTGCTTCGTACTCGCCTTTTATAACTTTAATTACATTGTATTTAAACGTCATATTGTTGGTTTGAAAAACCCCGCAATGTTCCGGCAGCTTTAATTCTTTAAGATCGTCCGCAAGCTTTACATTTAATTCCAGAGCTTTAGTTCCAAGCGAATCTTTACCCAAATTTTTAACCGCAGCCTGACAAAAATAATTTGGCGCCAAAAAAATGAAAAAGAATATTTGAAAGACAGCTTTAATAATTTTATCAATAATAACTGATCGGTTAAATTTTATAATTATTTTTTTCCTTTTTCTGCTACGAAACCGGTAACTTTAAATTCGGCACGGCGGTTTTGAGCGTGCTGCTCCTCAGTACAAGTTGATGGGGTTTTGCCTTCGCATTTACAATCGTTCAGTAAAACAGATTCGCCATAACCTTTTCCTTTAATGCGGTCTTTTGCAACACCCTTGCTTACAATGTAGGCTGCACTTGACTTTGCGCGTCTATCCGATAATACTAAATTTTCATTCGCATTACCCTGGCAATCGGTGTGCGAACTTAATTCAATAATAATATGCGAATTATCCTTCATTAACCTTACCAATTTATCCAGTTCAAGCGCAGCATCGGCTCTAACATTCCATTTGCCTTTATCAAAATAAATATTGTCAACCTTAATGGCTTTTCCGATCTCAATTTTTCTGGCCGAAATATTTTTTATAAGGTCGCTGTCTTTCTTAATTACAAATCGTTCGGTATTAGTAAAGTAAACCGGTTTTTTTTGCGAACCAATGTACATTTCTTTCCCTACAGGTAAAAAACACACTTTATATAAACCGGTTGAATCGGTTATATGATCCAGGTACTCGGTTCCATCCTCATCAACAATGATCACATTAGCGCCGGCCAAAGGTTTGCTGCTCTCCAGATCAATAATTTTACCCTGAATACATTTAAGTGATTTTGGCGCCATTACAACAGTAATTAACGTGTCGGCCGTACTTATTTCTTTTACAACATGGCTCACACGATAGCCATCTGCACTAACATCCAACAAAATATTTCTTCCCGCCCTTACCCTTGTGCTGAAATAAGAAACACTATCCAGTTTTTTTTCGTAGGTTCTTGAATTAGAATTTAAAGTAAACGTAACCGGAATTTTTGCTGAGGTTAATGAGTCAACAAATTTTATACGTGCCGGAAAAGACCTTGGTTTATTATTTACAAAATAATAAATATCATCATCGCGGTAATTATTTTTTCTGTTTGAACTGAAATATCCTGTTTTAGAATCTCGCGAAGTAAACATCCCGAAGTCGTCAGTTTGAGAGTTGATAGGGCTTCCCATGTTTTCGGCTTCCTCAAATAACTGATCATCGTTGGTTGGGTCGGCAAAAAACACATCTAAACCTCCAAGTCCCGGCCTTGAATCGCTCGAAAAGAACAAGATGCCTTCTTCGGTAATATCCGGATACATTTCGTTGCCCGGCGAATTAATTTGCGGGCCTAAATTTTTCGGTGTATCCCATTTCCCTTCCTTCCACTCGCACATAAAAATATCGGTACCGCCTAAAGTGCCCGGCATGTTACTTGCAAAATAAAGTTTTTTGTTATCTAAACTTAAAGTAGGGTGCATGCAATCGTAGGCGAACGAATTGTATTGAAAAGGTTTTATCTCTTCATGCGCTAAACCATATTGATTTATTTCGGTATAAAAAATTTGTTGTTTTAACGAGTGCGGTTTTGTTTTAGATGATTTTTTTGTGAGTTTGGGATCTGCAGACGCTGTAAAGTACAGTGTCGCATCATCATGCGAAAAACAAAACGGGCCGTTGGTATATTTGTGCTGAATGTGGGAATTAAATTTTTTAATGTTCTTAAAATTAAGATCGTTCACTTTTTCGGCCTGGTAAAAAGAATAAGATCTTTCGCTTTTAAAAATACTGAACGGAGCAAAACGTTTTTTTACGGATTCTATTACAAAAACCAAATTTCCCTTATACCCGATGGGTGAAAACTCGGGTTTGAGCGTGTTTGGGCCATTTACTTCGTATACCTTACACAGGGCAGAATCTAGATGAAACTGCGTTTGGTTCAAATACGCGTTACCCCATGCCGCGGTAACAAGATCTTTACTGTTGCGCAGCAACACAAATATTTTTTTTGCGTCGTCGGTTCTATAATTTTCAAGTAAACATTTTGCGTACTCTAATTTGTCTTTATCAGTTGCTTTACCATCTTCAACCACATTGGTCCAGTAATCAATGGCTTTGTTCTGGTTATTGATGCGTATATAACAAATAGCAGCTTGCCTTGAAGCGTAAAAATCTCCGGGGTATTTTTTTAAATATTTTTCGTAGCTTTTTGCCGCTACTTCGTAAGCAAAATTGATGAATTGTTCGTCGGCTTT
>JANYBY010000282.1 GCA_025360565.1 Bacteroidota bacterium | reverse complement strand
CCCTGTAATCTCAAAATACTCAACCAATTCAGTTGGAAATACTTTTTCTAATAATCCCTTTTCGATAACCTTATTTTTTTTACAAATATAGTTTATCCCCAGAAATTAAGACTGACCCGGAAAAAGAACAAAAATATTGGGCTAAATATGTATATTTGGTATCACTTTAACGCTTAATGAAACTTACTTTTTTCATCATATTAATAGCTTTTTATGCTCATGCTCAAATGGATTCAGCAAGAGCTTTGCCCTTGGTTGGTGTTAGTTTTGGGGGACAATTGCCCGGCGGTGACCTTGAGCAAAGATTTGGTCCTAACTTAAGTGCAGGAGGAGCCTTTATGTATAAAACAAAAAAAAATTGGCTGCTTGGTGTAGATGCTAATTATATGTTTGGCCGAAATGTGAAAGAAGATGTTCTTGTAAATTTAAAAACGGTGACAGGTTCTGTTATTGATAACGATGGTTTTCCGGCCGATTTGCGGATCACCGAAAGAGGAATTGGCGTGCATGTTATAGGTGGAAAAGTTTTTAAATTTTTTTCGCGTAACCCAAATTCGGGTTTAATGGTAACAGTTGGTGCAGGTTATTTGCAACATAAAATTAATTTATACGATGCCCAGCAAAGAATTGCGGCAATAAAAGGAGAGTTAAGGTATGGGTACGACAGATTAACTCTTGGTTTTTCTACCAGTCAGTTCGTAGGTTATTTGTATTTAAGCGAAAACCGTTTATTAAATTTTTATTTTGGTGTTGAAACTGTTCAGGCGTTTTCAAAAAGTTTGCGCAAATTAAATTACGATACCGGCTTAACAGATACCAAACAGCGGCTCGACCTGCTTTATGGTTTAAAGTTTGGTTGGATATTGCCTTTGTACAAAAAAAGGCCGAAAGAATTTTATACCGATTAATTTGGGGATGCTGATCTATAACTTAGTTATTTTAATGTATGGATTTATTATTCGGCTTGCGGCTGTTAATAAACTTAAAGCCAAACAATGGATAGCAGGTAGGGATAATTGGAGAGAAAATTACACCAAAAAAATTTCGGCATTAAGTTCTCAGGAAAATATTTGGGTGCATTGTGCCTCATACGGCGAGTTTGAACAGGGCAGACCCTTGCTTGAAGCAATTAAAATGCAGCATCCAAGATATAAGATCATTCTTACATTTTTTTCACCAAGCGGCTACGAGCCCTTTAAAGACTGGGGCGGGGCAGATGCTGTTTTTTATTTACCATTAGATACAAAAGAAAACGCACGTGATTTTATTGAAATTGTAAAACCAAAAGTTGCCATATTTATTAAATACGAATTCTGGCTTAATTTTTTATTCGAACTAAAAAAACAAAATATTGCCACCTATTTGGTTTCGGCTGTTTTTAAACCGCACCACCCTTTCTTTAAATGGTATGGCGGTGTTTTTAGAAGGTCGCTTAAAACATTTAATACCTTGTTTGTTCAGGATAAAAATTCCGGAAAATTTTTAACGGATATAGAAATTATAAACTACCAGGTGTGCGGCGATACCCGATTTGACAGGGTTATGGAGGTAAAAAAGAATTTTAGTCCATTACCTTATTTTGAACAATTTTGCGCCGGAAGTAGAATAATAGTGGCGGGCAGCACCTGGCCAAAAGACGACGAGTTTTTATTGGATGCCTTTAAGAAAATAAAAACACCCAACGTTAAATTAATTCTTGTGCCGCACGAAGTGAACGAAAAATCAATTGGGGCACTGGTTTCGCTTGTGGTAAAAAAAGAACAAACAGCGTCCTTGTATTCAAACCAAAATCCCGCTTCCGATAAAAATGTACTAATAGTAGATGCCGTTGGCTTACTCTCGAGAATATATCACTACGCCGATATAAGCTACATTGGCGGGGGTTTTGATGAAGGCATTCATAATTGTTTAGAGCCGGCGGTTTATTTTAAACCGGTTATTTTTTTTGGCGAAGGATTTGAAAAATACAACGAGGCAACCGAACTTATTCAAATGAAAGTAGCCGTAAATGTTTTAACGGTTGATGGAACGGTTAAAACAATTGAGGATTTTTTGAACGGTGATAAAAAATCACTGGAAAATATACTTGAAAATTATTTTCTAAAAAATTCGGGCACAACAAAAAAAGTATTACAAACTATGAATTTAAATTAACCTTCAATCGTTCTCTTCATCGATTCCCAAAGCAGATCGGCACTTTTTTCCCACGAAAAATTTAATTTTTGCTTTTTTCCTTTTTCAACCAATTCATTTTGTAACGCCTCGTTCTTGTAAATTTTGAGCATGGCATTCTTTATCTCTTCAATATTCAGCGGGTCAACATAAATGGCGGCATCTCCCGCCACTTCGGGCAAACTGGTAACATTGCTTGTAATAATTGGCACCTCGGCCTGCATTGCTTCAATTAACGGAATACCGAAGCCTTCGTAATAAGGCACAAAGGTAAGCACGGTGGCCGCCCCCAAAACATTGGCCAGCTCAGTATCCGGTAATCCCCCGGTAAAAATAACTTCTGTGCCAAGGTTATTTAGTTTTACATCGTTAAAAATAATTGTTATCCCCCAAAATTGTCTTCCCGCAATTATCAACTTAAGATCTGAACCACTTTCTTTTTTAAATAATGCAAACGCTTTTACCAAACTCAGTATATTTTTTCGTGGAAGAATACTTCCAACACATACAAAATAATTTTTTCCGCCCGCGATCTTTTTCCGCGTGTTTATTTTTTCCTCTTGGCTTAATGGTTTAAAAAAAGAATTTATACCATTGTAAACAACGTCAATTTTGGCGGGATCTATTTTATAATTTTTGGCAATATCTTTTTTGCTGTACTCCGAAACCGTTGCTATTCTTGAAGCCCCGGCTGCAAACTTCGGAAAATAGCGATTGTAATATTTGCTTGTGAGCCATTTTAGATCTTGAGGATGATGAAAAAAATTAATGTCGTGTATCACATTTAACTGTTTACATGATACCCCAAGGCAAATAAAACCGTCGGGCGAAAAAAACAGATCGGGTTTCATTTTATTGAGCAAATTTTTTACCGAATACTGAAACCAAATATGGTAAAGCACCGGGTGCCTTGCCTGGGGCGCTAAAACCATTGGCGTAACATTATCCGAAAAAATAAATTCTTCATCGTAGTTCCGGTCAAACAAAAAAACAAAATGTACCTCCGGATTATTTTGCGTTATCCGTTTTAATGTTTGGTATGTGAACCATCCGATCCCGTCTAATTTATTTTTTAGTAAAAGCCTGGTATTTACAACTATTTGCACAGTGCAAATCTATAAATAAACATTAGTTAAAATCATAAAAAAGTCTATCTTTGCCAGTCCCTGTGCAAAAAAAGAAATTCATATTTGATTTGGCTATTCTGCTGGTACTAAACCTGTTAATTAAGCCTTTTTGGATCTTAATTATAGAACCAAAGGTGCAGGATAAAGTTGGTAACGTAGATTACGGAGAGTATTTTGTGATCTTTAGTTTTTCCTTTCTTTTAAGCGTTTTTTTAGATTTTGGTTTAACCAATTTTAATAATCGCAATATTGCCCAGCATACCCATTTGCTCAGCAAACATTTAAGTAAAATGATGAGCTTAAAATTTGCCATGGGAATTTTTTTTACTGTTGTAACCATGATCGTTGGCCTGTTTATTTTTGAGTATAATTTTAAATTACTTCTTCTTTTATGTTTTAATAATTTTTTCCTGAGCTTTATTTTATTCCTTCGTTCAAATCTACTAGCCTTGCACTTATTTAAAGTTGACAGTATTATTTCTGTTTTAGATAGGGTTATAATGATAGCTATTGTAGGCGCTATGTTATTAGGATGGTTTGGCCTGAATGTTGATGTAATGAATTTTGTTTACGCGCAAACGGTAGGTTATGCCTTAACCGCGCTCATCGCCTTTATAGTGGTGTTAAATAAAACACACACATTCAAATTAAATTGGGACAAAGCTTTTAATATGATGATCTTAAAAAAGAGTTTGCCCTACGCAATTTTAGTGCTTCTTATGACATTCTATAACCGGTTGGACAGTGTAATGATAGAACGAATATTACCGGGTGATCTTGGAAAAGAGCAAAGCGGCATCTATGCTAAAAGTTTTCGGTTTTTAGACGCTGCAAATATGATCGGGTATTTATTTTCTGTTCAGCTTTTACCTTTATTCAGCAGAATGTTAAAGCATAAAGAAAATATTGAAAACGTAGTAAAACTTTCATTTACTTTGTTATTAACGCCGGCGCTCATCGTTTCAATAAGCACTATTTTTTACGCGCAACATTTTTTTGAAAAAATTTACACCGGTAATACCGAGGGTTATGCAATTTTTGCCATCCTCATGAATTGTTTCACGGCCATGTCGCTCACCTATATTTTTGGCGCATTGCTTACAGCCAGTGGTAATTTAAAAAAATACAATTACATGGCACTTGGCGGAATTTTGATCAATCTGATTTTAAATTTTATTCTTATTCCAAATTACCATGCCATGGGAAGCGCAATTGCCAGTGTAATTACGCAGTTCTTAATGGGTTTAGGCCAGGTATACCTGTGTTATGTGGCGTTTAAATTTAAGGTGAATAAACGCTTATTACTAGCGCTGTTTTTATTCATTATTGGCCTTTTCGTTATAAATTATTTCACACTTCACTTAACTAAACAATGGATGCTTAATTTCATTATAATGCTTACATTTAGCGGTTTATTGGCTTTTGTTACAGGCATGATCAATCCCAAATCTGTGTTAAGGTTTTTAAAGTATAAATAGTATGACTGAAAATATTTCGAGCACTAATTTGATCCTTAAAATTATTCAATGGAAGAAAATTTTCTTGATCGTTTCGTTAGTCGCTATCGTTGTTACCGCTTCGGTTGTTTTTATACTTCCTAAACAATATAAATCAACGGCCATTGTTTTTCCTGTACGTCAGTTCTCGGTTTCAAAATTATTAACCGAACAAAATTTCGGTAATCAGGAAGATTATATGCAGATAGGCGATGCCGATGATGCCGAAAAACTGATCCAGGTTCTAACTTCCGATATTTTAAAAATTAAAGTTGCCAATGCGTTTAATTTGTGGGATAGATGGAAAGTGAAGGACAGTACATTTGCTTATCATTATTTAAAATTGAAATGGGAAGATATGGTGGCCATTCGCCGCACAGAGTTTAACAGCATTAAAATTGAAGTACACGATTATTCAGCTAACGGAGCCGCTGAAATTGCAAATGGCATTTCGGATTACTGCGATACGGTTCGATTTGAGATGTCGAAAAAAGTGGCTGAGAGTGCTTTGGGTATTGTAAAAAAAGAATACGAACACACTTTAAAAATGATGGGTGAACTGGAGGATAGTTTGCAGGTGTTAAGAAATTTAGGTGTGTTGGATTATAAGACCGATGTGGAGGCTTACACAAAAAGTTATGCCAAAGCCATTGAAAAAGGAAATAAAACTGCGCAGGCCGAACTGGAAAAAAAATTGGATGTTTTAAGAAAATACGGCGGAGCATACATGCTTGTTAACGAAAATTTGAAAAAATACCGATTTAAATATCCGGTATTAAAAGCCAAGTACGATGACGCTCTTGTAAATTACGGTTCAAACTTGCCATTTAAATTTGTGGTTGAAAAAGCTAAGCCAAACGAATACAAATCACGGCCAAAACGTTTGCTCACAATTGGTTTTGTTTTGATCTCGTGTAATTTTTTAGCACTGTTCTTTTTGTTACTAAAGGAAAAATTAAAAACTATTTTAAAAAGATAATTATGGATGATTTTAATTCTTTAACCGTATTAAAAGTCGTTTATAAACATATAAAGACTTTAATTATTATTGGTGTTGTTGCCGGCGGCCTCGCGTATGGAGGCTCTTTTTTACTTCGCGAAAAATACAAATCCATTGCGGTGGTTTACCCGGTAAACATGTATCAAAATTCAGACGAATCAAACACCGAACAATTATTACAATATTTTTTAAGCGAAGATGTAAAGTATAAGCTTGCAAAAGAATTTAATTTGTATGATCGTTATGGTGTGGATACGTTTCAAATGAAACACGGCAAGGCTTTGTTCGATTACGCGTATCATTCAAACTTTAAAGTTTCTCCA
>JANYBY010000025.1 GCA_025360565.1 Bacteroidota bacterium | reverse complement strand
TGTTTTGACCGTTTTTCCACAATTTAAGAACCGAAAAATTTATTCTACTTCTCTGATACTGAGACAAATTGACCCGCAGTTGCTGTATTTTTCAACTGTTTTATGAATTCAGTTTTTTTAGACTTTTTAAGTTCGGTCAGCGGCAAACATATTGTTGTTTCGCCTTCTTTTCCATGACTTTTTTCGGAATATTTTAATTTATTATCCTTTATCATTTTAATAACGGCATCATAGGTCTTTGCATCTATCCCGCTTCCGGGGCTGCCAAAACTTATTTGTATTTTACACAGCGGTTCTTTTACGGTTTCGGTTTTTGTTTTTGTTTGTGCAACAGCGCTAAACATTAAAAAACTTAATAAAAAGGAAACTATATATTTCATACGCGATTTTTTATAATGTAAAGATGCTTAAATTTTTGATTGACCGTTTATTTATTGCAAAATTTTATTTGGGCGCCTTAACGGGCTCTCGCTACTCGCTTTTTTTACTTCGCTCCGCTGCGTAAAAAAGAGCTCAAACAGGCCGCTCCATCCCTGGCGCACATCATGCAGCACCGGCGCGCATCCTGCTTTATTTATCCTTCTTAATAACCGAAACAATTATAAAGATCCATCCTGCAATAAAACACAATCCGCCTAAAGGCGTAACCGGACCGAGAAAAATTAAAAAATCGGCATTGTACAAATTACGGGTACATAAAAAATACAACGAACCACTAAATAAAATTATCCCAATAAAAAAAAGATTGTAAGCGTAGTTTAAAAATTTACTGCTAATGTTGTATTTTAAAACAACAATTAATAGCATGGCAAGCGTGTGGTACATCTGGTATCTTACACCCGAATCAAAACCCGCAAGCTGGTCGGGCGTAATTAAGCCGCCGGGCAACTTACCTTTTAAGGTATGCGCGCCAAAAGCCCCAAGAGCAACGGCTACGGCGCCTAAAATACCTACAATGGTTATTTGTTTTTTGGTTGTCATGCGGGCATTGTTGTTATGCGAACTAACTCCTCCACTTAAATCTACTAACTCTTTGGTTTAACTAAAATATTTAACGAACTTGTTTTTATTAGCTCGTCCCTAACAAAACTTATCCTCTTGCATCTCCGCCGCGGCGAATTAGTCTTGCTTCTTGTCTCCTGTTTGTCTCTTCTCCTTCTTTTTAAATTCTTTTATCAGATCCGCATCGGTTTTACCAATAAACTTTAAAGCGCCCTTCGCACTTTCAGCTTCGGCGCATTTAGGATATTTATCTACTATCTCCTGGTACAATCTGCGGGCCTCTTCTTCGTTATTTAAATACGTTGTTTCATCATATAATCTCGCCAATAAAAATATGGCCGCAGTAATATCTTTTGATTTTGAATAATCGGCTATGCATTTTTCTAAAACAGTTTTTGCTTGGGGAATATTATTTATAGATGTAGCAATTTGCGCGGTCTTAATTAAAAAGATCGGGCTCAGGCTATCGTTCGGACAATAATACGCGTAATCGGTAAAAGCTTTAATGGCCTTGTTACCCAGAGCCTGGTTTACTTCTGTTTCGGAGTAAAGAACACTATCAATCTTTGAAGCCTCGGCCAATAACAGTTTACAATCTTTAAAATAATTTTTCGGGTCGCGCATTTTTTCGCGATTGGCAACACTATCAATTGCTTTGTCTTTTTCCGTCTTGCTTGCAGGTTTAGGTTCGGTACAGGAAGTAATTAGGATTAGGAAAAAGAAAACCAGAATTAAATTAGTCTTCTTCATAATTACCTTTTTGCTTTGTAAACTTTTGTTTTATAATCAGCTGTAATTTTTCCTTTAGCAATATCGTTTAATTTACCCGAAAGCATTTTGCGTTTAAACGGGCTTATCTTATCCGTAAAAAGTACGCCTTCAATATGATCGTATTCGTGCTGAATTACCCTGGCAATTACGCCATCGTATTTTTCAATGTGCTTTACAAATTTTTCATCGTAATATTCAATTTCAATATTCGGCAAACGGTTCACGTTCTCTCTTATTTTTGGTATGCTTAAACAACCTTCGTTAAAAGGCCACTCTTCACCTGATTGATTTAAAATGCGGGCATTGATAAAGATTTTTTTAAACGCGCCTAATTGTTTTCTTTGTTCCGGCGTAAATTCGTCGTCGTCGTCGTCGTCGTCGTCCTCATCCGTTTCCGAAAAAGGTTTTGTATCCACAATAAATAATCGAATGGCTTTGCCAATTTGCGGAGCCGCCAAACCCACGCCCTTAGCGCTGTTCATGGTATCAAACATATCCTTTATCAGTTTATCCAGCTCAGGATAATTTTGATCTATCTTCTCCCCTACTTTTCTCAGTACCGGATCGCCATATACAACTATTGGTAAGATCATTTCTTGTTTCTGGTTTCTTGTTTGTTGTTTCTCGTCTTGCGTCTCTTCAGTCTTGCGTCTTGTCTCCCGCCCCTACCTTGAATAATTTGGTGCCTCTCTCGTAATCACCACATCATGCGGGTGACTCTCCTTTACTCCCGCCGCGGTAATTCTTATAAATTTAGCCTCCTGTAAAGTTTTAATATCCTTAGCGCCGCAATAGCCCATGCCCGCTCTTAAGCCGCCAATGAACTGATACATAATTTCGGTTAAAGAACCTTTGTAAGGCACTCGCCCGCTGATCCCTTCGGGAACTAATTTTTTAATATCGTCTTCTTCTGCCTGAAAATACCTGTCCTTACTGCCTTTTTGCATGGCCTCAATAGAACCCATACCGCGGTATGATTTAAATTTACGGCCTTCAAAAATAATTGTTTCGCCCGGACTTTCTTCTGTACCGGCGAACATGCCTCCCATCATAACGGTTCCCGCACCTGCGGCCAAGGCCTTTACAATATCGCCCGTAAAACGAATTCCGCCATCGGCAATAATTGGAATGCCTTTTCCTTTCAACGCGGCGGCCACTTCTAAAATAGCAGTTAGTTGAGGAACACCAACACCTGCAATAACACGCGTAGTACAAATAGAACCGGGACCAATTCCCACTTTCACCGCATCTGCTCCTGCATTCATCAAGTCAATGGCGGCTTTACCGGTGGCTATATTGCCCACAACAACCTGTAAATTTTTATATTTCTTTTTTACTTCTTTTAATTTTTCAATTACACCTTTGCTGTGGCCGTGTGCGGTATCAATAATAATGGCATCAACCCCGGCGGCAACTAAAGCATCCACACGCTCCATGGTATCGCTTGTAACGCCCACAGCTGCTGCAACGCGAAGCCTTCCCATTTCATCTTTGCAAGCGTTGGGGCGAACTTTAATTTTTATCATATCCTTGTAAGTAATTAAACCTACAAGTTTATTCGTTTTATCAATGATGGGTAATTTTTCTATTTTATGTTGTTGCAAAACTTCTTCCGCTTCTTTAAGTGTAATACCCAATTTGGCGGTAATTATTTTGTTGTAGGGCGTCATTACTTTTACCACTGCCTTCTTCATATTTTTTTCAAAACGCAAGTCGCGGTTGGTAATAATACCCAATAATTTATGTTGCTTATCAATAACAGGAATGCCGCCGATCTTATTTTCGCCCATGATCTTTACTGCATCACCAATAGTAGCATCTTCATTCAAAGTAACAGGGTCCATTATCATTCCGCTTTCGCTGCGTTTTACTTTACGCACCTGTGCCGCCTGATCATCAATACTCATGTTTTTATGCAATACGCCAATGCCGCCTTCCTGGGCAATACCAATGGCCATTTTATGTTCGGTAACTGTATCCATAGCGGCCGAAACTATTGGTGTATTTAATTTTATTGTTTTTGTGAAATAGGATGACATATCTGCGTCGCGCGGCAAAATATCAGAATAAGCCGGAACTAATAATACGTCGTCGTAGGTTAACCCTTCGGCAACAAACTTTTCACTTAAATAATTGGAAGCCATATGAATTTAAAGGTTTTTAAATTCATGCAAATATACTAATAATTTTTTAAGGGGCAGAATTCGATTTTACAGGCTTGGTTTTCTTGGCATAATACAGGTCAACCGTTACCAGGGCCGCGAGAAAAGACCAGAAAGGAAGGGAAAGTTTATCGGTATCTAAGAAGTTGTTTAAAAACCCATGGATCAAATAAGACATTAAGCCCAAAAACAAAGCAATAACAATAATCCTTGTTTCGGTTTCGGCAACTGTGTACGCCAAACGATAACCCAAAGATGAAATGTACAACAACAGCGCTACCATTATGGCACAGCCCAGAACGCCCTGCTCTGTAAGCGGACCAAGGTATTCGCTATGGGCGTTACCGTTTGTTCCGAAATTAGTGCTAATAATAGTTTTTTCTTTACTTAATTGGTAAGGCGCGTATTCGAACATATAGGTACCGGGGCCCCATCCTAAGATCGGTTTGTCCTTCCACATGCGAATGGCACAGCTCCATCGGTTTAAACGTTCAAGGTTAGAAGCATCAGTAGAAATATTTGAAACTGATTCGATGTTGTTTGAAAAACCGCCTTCAGCATCGGTGTTATTTCTTCCCAAAGCAATCAATATTTCGGTTTGAAAAGAAAAGAATAAGCCACCTGTTATAAGCAATGTTAAAAATAATGTTCTAAAATTTATTTTTAAAAGTAGGGTAGCCAAAATACCCAATGCCACAATTAAACTCAACCAGCTTGCACGCGCAAAGGATAAAATAAGCCCCATGGTAAAAAATAAAAAAAGCGAAAGTGCGTACACGCGCAAAAACGTAGAAATACTTTTTACAAAAACAAGCGCGAGGCAAATTGGGATGAACATAGAGAGAGCCGCACCATAAGCCGTGTGATCGTTGTAATATGGCGAAACGATCCAATCGGCAGCTTTATCATTAAAATTAAACGCGGCGTGTTTGTACGTTGTAATTAAAACAACAATGAGTAAGCCTGTTGAATAACAAAAAATAAAATTGATCATATTCTTTTTGTCTTTGAACAAATGCGGTATAATAACGTAACAGCTGAACACGAACCATAAACGTGAGATGAGGTATTTTACAGAAACTACAATGTCCACGCTTGCCATGGCGGTAATAAACATCCAAATAAGCTGAATGGTAATGATGATGGTGACGGGATGATGCGTGAATTTTTTATCGGAAATTCGCCCGTTAAGCGAATTAAAAATATAGAGCATCATAATGATGATCATAATGGGCTCACTTGGTAAACTCAGATCTATTTTTTCGGTTAAGCCTAATTCCTTAAGGGAAATGGCAAGAGGTGTTACAAAAGCTAAAAAATAAACTAATTTTTGCAGATGAAAAATGGCCACATAACCAATGATGAGCGCAACAGGAATTAAATTGTACGCGTAAAAATCATCCTTACGGTAAACCAAAACATATGCATTGCCAAGTACGTAGGCAAAAACAATAAACTCAAGATAATATGCCCGAAGGTATTTAACCACTAAGCCGAATTTTTAATTCTGTGTTTTATGAGTATGATAATAACCGCTAATGTAACAGAGGATAACATTGCCAATAACGTAATTAAACTGCGTACCGGATAAAATGTTTTATCGGGTTTTGTTGGGCTTGAAACGTATAATACAAAATTTACTTCGCCCTGTGAATCGAGAAGGTATTTGTAATTCAACTCTTTCATTTCTTTCACCTTTTTCAAAAAGTTATCCATTTCGTTGTTTTTCAATTTTATGAGATTTTTTGTTTGAATTAATGACGATTAATGATCACGTGATCGCCCGATTCTCGACACTTCCAAAAAGCAAGAACAAGAAAGAAACAAACATGAAGTGGAATAGTTTATTCCTGTGTTTTGTGCTGTTGCCTTTTG
>JANYBY010000248.1 GCA_025360565.1 Bacteroidota bacterium | reverse complement strand
TATGCAAACTACACGGTTATATCTACAAACACTGTTAACGCTTGTGTAACTACATCGGTTGTTGTTATCAGTCAAAACTTTAAACCACCCGTTTCATCACCAACAATTTCAATTGGTACACCAACCGCTATTTATTGTACTGCCGGTGTAAATCCTGTGGTACTTACAACTGGTGCAAGTACAACACAAAATCCCGGCATTCCACTTTCGTTTCCGCTTCCGGTGTTATGGGAAGGCCCGTCACCACAAGGAACTACAACAGGTGTATCAAGTTACAGCTGTTATGTACCGGGAACATATACTCTAACGATCATGGATAATTACAATGGTTGTATAAAAACAGGAACCATAAATGTTTTGGATAGAACGCAACCACCTGTAATAACTTCACCTGTTGCAACAGCATCATTAGATTGCGGAAGTAATTCGGCTACTTTATCACTTGCTTTAACCGGAACAACCACAGGCGGTATTAGGTATTTGGTGGATGAATATCCGAACGCAGCAGCGTTTACACCAACAAACGCATCCATTTCAAATATCAATCCTTTATTAAGCGGAACATCTGCAAGTATTATTTTGGTATCAAAAGTTGGTACGTATGAGTATGTTGTTTCAAATACATTAACAGGTTGTCAGGCTGCAGGTACTGTAAACGTTGTACCGGGCGATTTAACCGCTAACTTTGATGCAGATTCTTACTCAGGTTATGCGCCGCTAACAGTAAACTTTACAAATATTTCAGGCAGCAGCTTAAACAGTTTAAGTGTTACCTCTATTTGGAGTTTTGGTAACGGTACAAGTTCAGTAACCGCAAATGTTACAGATCTGGCACATGTAACTTATAACGCGCCCGGCACTTACACAGTAATGTTGTTAGCTTCAAAAGGAAGTTGTTTAGATACAGTTTGGAAAACGATTAAAGTTGAGATTCCTTCTAAATTGGAGGTTCCAAACGTGTTTACACCAAACGGTGATGGAAGCAACGATGTGTTCTTCTTAAAAACAGCAAACTTATCAGATATTAGTGCAAGTATATTTGACCGCTGGGGTAATAAAGTTTACGAAACTACAAGTCAATCAGGAAACATTGCATGGGATGGAAAAAATCCTCAAGGTAAAGAATGTCCTTCAGGTGTGTATTTCTACACTATTAAAGCAACCGGTAAAGACGGAACCTTGTACAATACCAAAGGAAACGTAACTCTGGTAAAATAAAAATCATTTTTCTCTAAAAAACCCGATTTAGTTATAAGTCGGGTTTTTTTATTTAACAATATTTGGTATATTTATTGATGCTAAACATTTGGATACGCTAAACCAAAAAAACAAATTACTACAATGAAAAATATAATCCTGCTTACCTTTCTTTTCTTTTCGGGCACAATTGTATCTCAAGAAGATCTTTTTAAAAAATTAAAAGAGCAAATAAAAAAAGAACATCCCGAAATAAATGTTGAAAATAAATTATTTGTTGTAAATGTGTGGTCGGCAAACGATGCAAAAAGCAGAGAAAGTAACACGCAAGTGAATAAAGCGTACACTGTTTTTGAACATGCAAAACTTAAGGGCGGACTTAAAGGCATGATAGGCGTTTTGGTTTGCGAGGGAAACGATAAGAGCGCCGAAACCATTATTTTATTTAAAGATAAAGTAATAAAGCCAATTGTATTAAATGAAAATGCCGGTTTTAATTTTCAAGGGATCTCAAATATTATTTTTGACGCTGCCGGAAATACAGTCAAGAAAAATGTGACAACAGATATTTATGAAGAAGTTCATCAGTTAATAACCAGATAAAAAAACGATCATGAAAAAAAATATATTTTGTTTGTTTTTAATTGTTGGAAGTTGCTTTTTAAAAGCGCAGACCAATGCGGATTGCATCAACTCTATTCCTTTGTGCTCTACTCCAAACTTTACTTTTTTTCCTGTTGTAGGTAATGGCAACGTTAATGATATTCCGAATGGCAGTAATATCAGTAACCCCACTTCAAATCCAAATCCACCAAACTCAGGTTGTTTGCTTGCAGGAGAAAACAATCCACAATGGTTATTAATAACCGTAGGCAGTACCGGAATGTTAGAGTTTGTTTTTGGCGCGGGAAACAGCCCAAATCCTCAAGCAGGTTATTACGATTGGTCAATGTGGCCTTATTCACCAACGGCATGCGCCAATATTATGAACAATACTTTGCCGCCTGTACGTTGTAATTGGAACGCCATTTCTTCGGGGGGCACAGGAATTGCTTCTCCCGGAAATATTCCACCAGGCGGTAATGCCGGAAACTATCAACCACCTTTAGCGGTTAACGCCTGCCAACAATTTATTATTTGTATTTCTAATTACAGCAACATTAACACCTTGGTGTCTTTTCAAAATTTAGGTACAGCTACCCTATCCTGCAATCCTAATTGTAATCCAAGTTTCAGTATTTGCGCCGGCTCTAATGTTACTATCACCGCAATTAATTTTGCGAATCTTACTAACCCAACATTTTCCATTCAGCCGGGCGGGCAAACAAATTTAACCGGAACTTTTGTGGTGTCACCTACGGTTACTACAAGTTACACTACGTATGTAACAGGAATGAATGGCGTTCCTGCCGTTCAAACAACAACCGGAGTCTCCAATGTTACAGTCAATCCTAAACCTTTCACTTCTCCAACGTTTACTCAGGCAACTTGCAGCAATAGTTTAAACGCGGTTAATTTAGGTTTAACTTTTTTACCAACTAATCCTATTCCGGGTTATACTGTTAACTGGAGCCCAATACCACCGGGTCCTCCAACACCAACCCAAACATCGGCGAGTAATTTACTTCCGGGTACAACTAACGTAACGGTTACTGCCGCCGGAGGATGTTCAACAACTCTTAGCTTTACAATGGCACCTTCGCCACCGCCGGTTACATTTACAATAAATAATTTAACAGGTTCTGCAAGCGTAACATGTTTAAATCCTACCGTTGTATTGCAGGCTGTATCCAACTATACCTTTGGTACAATTTCTTATACTTGGTCAAGTCCGTCATTTACATCAACAAGTTCCACAGTTTCGTTAACTGCTGCAAATAGTTTAACCTTAAACGGTATCGATCCTGCAACAGGCTGTTCGTTTCAACAAACCATAGCAATCGGCATAAACACAACCGTTCCAACAAATTCGGTTGCGCCGTTATCGCAAGCAATTACTTGTGCAACGGTTACCCCGGTTACTTTCTCGGGTACATGTAGCAATCCAACTATAAATCTTCAGCACGATTGGTACAGCCCGTTAAACCCATTACCGGGCGGCGTGCCAATTGCAACATCCAATAACACCATCAGTATTTTGTCGGGTGTAATTCCTCCGGGAGTTTATACTTTACAAACAACTAATTTGGTTAACGGATGTAAAGCGTTTAAAACTGTTACTGTAACATCGTTAGATGCATGGCCAACGTTTGGAATAAACAGTTCAACAAATTATTCTGTGGGTTGTTCTCCATTAAACCAAACAACCTTATCAATCATTAATCCTGTATCAACACAAACACCGGCTTCAACTTGTAGCTTTACGTTTTTACCTCCTGGTTTTGGCGGTACTTTAGCAGTGGGTCCTTACAGCGGAAATACTTCTACCATAACTACTTTACCCGGAACATGGACAGTGATTGTGAATGATAACAGTAACAATTGTAAAACAATTTTATCGGTGCCAATTATACAGAATACAGTTGCACCAAATGTTGCGGTTACTATGACTGCGCCGATCGGTAATCAAACCTTAACTTGTAGAAATCCAACGTTATTGGCAACTGGTTCGTCAACCACAACCAACGCGCAAATAAACTGGTTGCAGCCAATTGCTCCGCCATTAGTTTCAACAGCAACAATATTGGTTGGCCCGGGTAGCGGACCTAACACAAGCACAACATCTTTGGTTTACGCGAATTACACTGTTATATCAACAAACACGGTTAACGCTTGTGTAACTACATCGGTTGTTGTTATTAGCCAAAATTTTAAACCGCCGGTTTCATCACCCACAATTTCTATTGGAACACCAACAGCAATATACTGTACATCCGGTTCAAATCCTGTTGTGTTGACTACGGGAAGTAGTACAACAACGTCAAACGGCGGACCGTTAGCTTTTCCTGTTCCTGTTTTATGGGAAGGGCCATCACCACAAGCAACAACCACAGGCGTTTCAAGCTACAGCTGTTATGTTCCCGGAATATATTCTTTAACCATTCAGGATAATTACAACGGATGTTTTAAAACCGGAACCATAAATATTTTGGATAGAACGCAGCCGCCTGTAATTACAAATCCGGTTTCAACCGCTACAATAGATTGTGGCGGCGCCTCGGGCAGTATGTCGTTAACAATGACTGGAACTACAACCGGCGGAGTAAAATATTTGGTAAAACGTTATCCTTTAGGCTCAACGTTTACACCAACAAATGCAATTTTACTCGACATCAATCCAATCTTAAGCGGAACAAGTTCTTCTGTGATCGCTGTTTCAAAACCCGGACAATATGTGTATGTAATTTCAAATACCTTAACAGGCTGCACAGCTGAAGGCACAGTAAATGTTAGCAGTGGCGGGCTTGTAGCAGATTTTGATCCGAGCAGTTATTCCGGTTACGCTCCTCTTGATGTTTCATTTAATAATATTTCAACAAGTAGTCTGGGTTCGCAAAGCATTACTTCTATTTGGAGTTTTGGAAACGGTTTAACTTATAGCAACACTATTAATAATGTTGCAACAACGAGTTATGCAGCTCCCGGAAATTATACAGTCATGCTCATCGCGCAAAAGGGCGGTTGTATTGATACCGTTTACAAAGTAATTCGTGTGGATATTCCTTCGAAATTAGAAGTGCCAAATGTGTTTACACCAAATGGCGATGGCAGCAACGATGTGTTCTTTATGAAAACAGCAAACCTTTCGGAAATTAACGCCATTATTTTTGACCGTTGGGGAAATAAAGTTTACGAAACCAACAGTACAAGCGGCAATATTGCCTGGGACGGAAAAAATCTCCAGGGCAAAGAATGTGCGTCGGGTGTTTACTTTTACGTGATCACGGCTAAGGGTAAAGATGAAAAAGAATACAATACTAAAGGAAACGTAACATTATTCAGATAAATTAAGATCTCCGGAATTAAGATCCGGAGACTTTTTTTGAGTTTAAAAAAATCAATATGAAAAAATCAACATTTTATTTTTTAGTGATGTTTATCACTGCAATTAACGCGAATGCTTTTAAAAAAACTTTTGCCTCCGATAAAGATGTATTTGGAATACGCGTTTTTATTGAAAATAAAGGGCAGTTCGACCACCTTTTAAATTCAGGGGAGGAGATAAAATACGTTTACGATTCGGGGAAGGAACATGTTTATTTTACCGAAAAAGGTTTGGTATATAAGATGATAAAAAAATTCTCTTTAACCGAAGAGCTGAGAGAGCAAATGGAAAAAGGAAGATCCATTCAACGAAAACCCGATGAAGTTTATTATGTGAGAATGAATTGGCTCAACGCTAATCCAAACATCCAAATCATTGAAAGTGAAAAACAGAATTATTATTTTACAGCCGGCGGGCCTGAATGGAACGCTTACGGTTATAAAAAGATCACCTACAAAAACGTTTACAATAATATAGATATTGAGTATGTAATGAGTAGCGACCAAGATCACGGAATAAAGTACAATGTTATTTTACATCCCGGTGCCAATCCAAACGATATAAAAATTGCATATACCGGTGATGTAGATAAAATTACCGAGAAAAACGGAACGATCATTATTAAAACGCCTTTAGAAGATATTACCGAACATGCGCCCAAAAGTTTTTACGATAACAAACAAGAAGTAAATTCTAATTTTAAATTAGAAAATAAAATTATCTCTTTTCAATTTCCGAACGGGCATCAAACAGATCAAACATTAATTATTGATCCATGGGTAACTACACTTACACAATTGCTTGCCAATAATTACTCTTACGATGTAGATTATGATTATCAGGGTAATTTATACGCTTACGGTGGATTAACGCAAGTGAAAATTGCAAAATACGATCCGAACGGAAATATTATTTGGGTGTTTTTAGGAAATTTGCCGGGAGTGCCCTGGAATTCGGACGGAGATATTGTTTGTACAGGAAACTTTATTGTAAATAAAATTGATAATAAGGTTTATATGGGAACCGGTTTTGAATTTAACGGAAGCAGAACTATTCGCTTAGACCCTTTGGGGAATTACAATAATTTTGTTACCACACCCGTAAGTACTTGGCGCGAGTTGTGGGATATGGGCTTTCATTGCGGTACCGGAAAAGTATACGGATTAGGCGGAGGCACGCAAGGAAATACCTGTGCGGGATTAATTGATCAGATAACCGCAACCGTTCAGGCAGCCAATTTTACAGGGCTTCCAAACGCAGGTCAGGATATTGTGAGCAACGCTATTGATGATAACGGAAATATTTTTTGCTATTTCGCCGGAAGCAATGTAAACAACAAGATCATGCGGGTTAATCCCGGGTTTAATGGAAATATTTGGTTTGTGCCAAGTACTTATCTTACTTTCAGCGAAGCCACAAATAAGAATTTTTATACTGGCGGAGGCTTACCGGCCAACAGCCATAATGGATTTAATTGTATGGGGGTAAATAACAACTACCTTTTTATGTACGATGGATTTAACCTAGCGGCTTATGATAAAACTAACGGAACTAAAATAGGCTTTACAACTATTGCAGGTTTAACTGCGAGGCAACAAGGCGGAATTGCCGTTGACGATTGCAACAACGTTTATGTTGGCGGTAACGGAAATATTAGATGCTATAATTTTACCGGCGCGGTATTTAACGCGTTGCCAAATATTCCATTAGGTGTTGTTACACCCAACCAATATGTTTACGATATTAAAATTGATCGCAACACAAACAAATTATTTGTTGTAGGGAGTGGTTTTGCCGGCGTTTACAATGCTACCCAAAGTCTTAACTGCGGTGGTACAAATCAATTTTCGGTATTTTCAAATTGTGCAGGAAATAATAACGGAACAGGTGTTGCAACTTTAACCACTAATATTCCCGGAGCCTTGATCGATTATATTTGGACCGGTGTTGGCGGAACAGTGAGCGCAACCTACACAACCCCGGCCACAAGTAACACAGTAACAAATCTTCCGAACGGAACCTACACTGTGCAAATGCAAATTAACGCGCCTTGCGGACCAATATTTGTAACCACTATAACCATTACCTGCTGTACCCCGTTTGTAGTTGTACCAACAGTTACACAAACAGGCTGTACAAATACATTGAACGCGGTATCACTTGCCATCAACGGAAATACGGCAGTACCAACGATTACGTGGAGTCCCGCCCCGGGAGCAATTGCAGGAAATTCTTTAAGCGCATCTAATTTACCGGTTGGCATTACAACAATTACAACCTCTTATGGTGGAGGATGTACGCAAGTTGTAACGGTAAATATTCTTCCGGCCCCGCCTCCTGTAACTTTTACAATAAATAATTTAACCGGTTCGCCAAGTATAACCTGTATCAATCCAACAATAAATCTTGCGGCAATTACCAATTATACATTCGGAACAATTTCTTATAGCTGGACAAGTCCATCATTCACTGCCAACACATCAACTGTTGCAATTACAGTGGCCAATAGTTTAACCTTAACAGGAATAGACCTTGCAACCGGCTGTTTGTACCAGCAAACAATTGCCATTGGCATAAATACGGTTGCGCCAACAAATACAGTTGCGCCGTTAAGTCAGGCCATCACATGTGCTACCGTTACACCAATTACATTTACCGGAACATGTACAAATCCAACTATAAACCTTCAACAAGATTGGTATAGCCCTTTAAACCCTTTACCGGGCGGGGTTCCCATCGCTACTTCAAATAATACAATTAGCCTCTTGTCAG
>JANYBY010000217.1 GCA_025360565.1 Bacteroidota bacterium | reverse complement strand
GTCACGGGTTCAATTCCCGTAGTTGGCTCAATATTGAATAAATTGAACACTAATATATAACTAAGATTAAAAATTAAGTAAAATGGCAAAGGAAAATTTTAACCGTAACAAACCCCACTTAAACATTGGAACAATTGGTCACGTTGACCACGGAAAAACTACATTAACCGCTGCTATCACTACCGTTTTAGCATCTAAAGGTTTAGCGGAAGTTCGCGACTTCTCTTCAATTGATAATGCTCCTGAAGAAAAAGAACGCGGTATTACAATTAATACGTCGCACGTTGAGTATGCGACTGAAAAAAGACATTACGCGCACGTAGATTGTCCGGGCCACGCCGATTATGTGAAGAACATGGTTACAGGTGCTGCTCAAATGGACGGTGCTATCCTTGTTGTAGCTGCAACTGATGGACCAATGCCACAAACACGTGAGCATATCCTTTTAGCTCGCCAGGTTGGTGTGCCTAAATTGGTTGTTTTTATGAATAAAGTGGATATGGTTGAAGATCTTGAGTTATTAGACCTAGTTGAAATGGAAATTCGTGAATTATTGACTTTCTATAAATTTGACGGTGACACTACCCCTATCATCCGCGGTTCTGCCTTAGGTGGATTGAACAAAGATGCAAAATGGGTTGATAAAATTATGGAATTAATGGATGCTGTTGATTCGTACATTCCATTACCTCCGCGCGAAAAAGATAAGCCATTTTTAATGCCGGTTGAAGACGTGTTTACAATCACAGGTCGTGGTACTGTTGCTACAGGCCGTATTGAATTAGGCGTTATTAACTCTAATGACCCTGTTGAGATCATTGGTATGGGTGCTGAAAAATTAGTATCTACTGTTACGGGCGTGGAAATGTTCCGTAAAATACTTGACTACGGTGAAGCAGGAGATAACGTGGGATTATTGTTACGCGGTATTGAGAAAAAAGATATCCGTCGCGGTATGGTTATTGCTAAACCGGGTTCAGTAAAACCACACGCTAAATTTAAAGCTGAGGTGTATATTTTGAAAAAAGAAGAAGGTGGACGTCATACTCCATTCCAGAATAAATACCGTCCTCAATTCTATTTCCGCACAACTGACGTAACGGGTGAAATTACCCTTGAAGCAGGTCGCGAAATGGTTTTACCGGGAGATAACGTAACCATTACCGTAGAACTTATCAATGCAATTGCAATGGATAAAGGTTTACGTTTCGCTATTCGCGAAGGTGGACGTACTGTTGGAGCAGGTCAGGTAACTGAAATTTTAGACTAAGCCATAGTCATAAATATAGGCAAAATGGCAGCTTTAAAAGAGCTCGCCATTTTGCCATTTTTAAACGGCTGAAATTGAATTATAATTACGGGCGTAGTTCAATGGTAGAATAGCGGTCTCCAAAACCGTTGATGGGGGTTCGAATCCCTCCGCCCGTGCAAAAGATGTTGATAGTCTTTAGTTATTAGTTGATGGATAAATTCTTCAACTATAAACTTTAAACCATCAACTTTAAACAAAAAAAGTATGAGCAAAATAGGTACATATTTATCTGAAACCCGCAACGAGCTTGTAAATAAAGTAAGTTGGCCAACCTGGGCTGAGCTTCAAAGCAGCGCCCTTGTGGTAATGGTTTCTTCAGTTATTATTGCATTAGTGGTTTTTGGAATGGATTTTCTATTCGAAATATTAATGAAACAAGCATACGACATTATTAAGTAATTTAAGATGGCCAAAACAGCAAAAATAGCTCCGACTAAAAAATGGTACGTGGTACGCGCCATCAGCGGTCAGGAAAAAAAGGTAAAGCAATACATCGAGGTTGAGATCACACGATTGAAACTGAACGAAAATGTATCGCAGGTATTAATACCAACCGAAAAAATAATTCAGATCCGTAATGGTAAAAAAACCATGAAGGAACGTTCTTTTTATCCCGGTTATGTTTTAATTGAGGCTGTTTTAGCCGGAGAAATTCCTCACATCATTAAAAACATCCCGGGTGTAATTGGTTTTTTAGGTGAGAAAAAAGGCGGCGAAGCTGTACCAATGCGCTTAAGCGAAGTGAACCGTATTTTAGGAAAAGTGGATGAGTTAACCGAAAGCGAAGGCACAGTAGCTACAAATTACATTGTTGGCGAAAATGTAAAGGTTATCAACGGCCCTTTCAATGGCTTCAATGGAATTATTGAAGAGATCATGGAAGACAAAAAGAAAATTAAAGTTACAGTTAAAATTTTCGGACGTAAAACGCCGGTTGAATTAAATTTTGGCGAAGTAGAAAAAGAATAATAAACGAATTGAAGGTTGAATAGTTTAAATTGAAATGAGCGCTTTGCTGCTTCCAACTCAAAGTAAACAATTTCTCGAACTATAGGCCTTCAAACAACAAATAAAAAAACACGAAATGGCAAAAGAGCTAACAGCAATTGTAAAGTTGCAAATTAAAGGTGGAGCTGCTAACCCCTCGCCCCCAATTGGACCGGCTTTAGGTGCAAAAGGTGTTAACATTATGGAGTTTTGCAAACAATTTAATGCAAGAACTCAGGAACAACCGGGTAAAATTTTACCGGTTATCATTAATGTTTACAACGATAAGTCGTTTGATTTTGTTATCAAACGTCCGCCCGTAGCCGTACAAATAATGGAGCATGCTAAGATCAAAGCAGGTTCTGCAACCAGTAACCGTAAAAAAGTGGGATCATTAAGTTGGGACCAGGTTAAAAAAATTGCGGAAGATAAAATCGTTGACATGAATTGTTTTACAATTGAGTCGGCAATGAACATGGTTGTAGGTACCGCTCGCAGTATGGGCGTTACAGTAACAGGCACAAGGCCTGTATAATTAAATAAATTATTAACAAGAAAAAAAGCTTAACAAAATGGCAACGTTAACTAAAAAAAGAAAGGTCGCAGTCGCTAAGTACGACGCGAATAAACCTTACACAGTTGCGGAAGCATCAAAGATCGTGAAAGACATCACGACCACTAAATTTGATGCGTCTGTGGATCTTGCGATCCGTTTAGGAGTTGATCCTCGTAAAGCTAATCAAATGGTACGCGGTACAGTTTCCTTACCTCACGGTACAGGAAAAACCTTGCGCGTTTTAGCAATTGTTACTCCCGATAAGGAGGCAGAAGCTAAAGCTGCAGGCGCTGACTTTGTAGGATTAGACGAGTATATCGAAAAAATTAAAGGCGGTTGGACAGATGTAGACGTGATCATCACTATGCCCTCAGTAATGGGTAAAGTTGGTGCTTTAGGTCGTGTATTAGGTCCTCGCGGTTTAATGCCTAACCCTAAAACCGGTACTGTTACTATGGATGTTGGTAAAGCCGTAAAAGACTCAAAAGGCGGAAAAATTGATTTTAAAGTAGACAAAGCGGGAATTATTCACGCAGGTGTTGGTAAAGCGAGTTTCGATGCTGCAAAGCTTGAAGAGAACGCGATGGAACTTTTAAACACTGTTGTTAAATTAAAACCAAGTTCAGCTAAAGGTACCTACGTTAAGTCGGTAACTATGAGCAGCACTATGAGCGCGGGCATTATCATTGACACTAAATCTTTCAACTAAAAAAACAAAAGCTAAATGAACAAAGCAGAAAAAACAGTAGTAATAGATGAGTTGGTACAAAAATTAAATGCCAACAACAAGATCTATTTAGCAGATTGTTCTTCTTTAACAGTTGAAAAAGTAAACGCATTTCGTAAAGCTTGTTTCGAGAAAAAAGTATCGGTTACAGTTGTAAAAAATACTTTATTGAAAAAAGCCATTGAGCGCGCCGCCGATAGCAGGTTAGCAGAGCTGATTCCTGCCCTAAAAGGCGAAACCGCTTTAATGTTTACTGATACTTCTAACGTACCCGCAAAGGTAATTAAGGCGTTCAGGAAAAAAGAAACAAAGCCGGCCTTAAAAGCAGCTTACGTTGAAGAAATGGTTTACATAGGCGACGAAAACTTAGAATCTTTGGCTTCATTGAAATCGAAGAACGAGTTGATCGGCGATATAATTATGTTGTTACAATCTCCAATACAACGCGTATTGGGCGGCTTGGAAAATAAAACAAAAGGCGGCGAAGAAGCAGCGGCATAATTAAACTGATAAAAAGAATGGTCACAATTAAAAAAATTAAAAAATAATAAATTAAAAAATCAATAAAATGGCAGATGTAAAATCAATAGCTGAAACATTAGTAAGCTTAACAGTAAAAGAAGTACAAGACTTAGCGAAAGTGTTAAAGGACGAGTACGGAATTGAACCGGCTGCAGCAGCAGTTGTTGTTTCTGGCGGCGGTGGCGGAGAAGCTGCAGCAGTTAAAACCAGCTTCGATGTTGTATTAACTGAAGTAGGCGGTGCCAAATTAGGCGTTGTAAAAGTGGTTAAAGATCTAACAGGACTTGGATTAAAAGAAGCTAAAGATTTAGTGGATGGTGCTCCAAAACCGGTTAAACAAGGTATTGGCAAAGACGAAGCTGAAGCAATTAAAAAAGCTTTAGAAGAAGCCGGCGCTAAAGCAGAAATTAAATAATTTGCTATATTTTTAGGAAGAGTTCCGGCTTTCGCCGGAACCTCTTTCCTGTTTTTAGTTTAAAAACAAAAATTTTGGCTTGTATAAATTGTATTAATTTAATCTATAAATAACCTTGGCTGCAAATACAAAAATCCAAAAACGAGTAAATTTCTCGTCAAATAAATTTCCGATCGAGTATCCGGATTTCTTAGATATTCAGGTAAAATCATTTCAGGATTTTTTCCAATTGGAAACAACTCCTGAGAACAGGAAAAAAGAAGGCCTGTTTAAAGTGTTTGCCGAAAATTTCCCGATCTCTGATGCGCGAAATAATTTCGTGTTAGAGTTCAAAGAATATTACATCGACCCGCCACGTTACGCTATTGATGAGTGTATTGAGCGCGGTTTAACTTATTCTGTTCCTTTAAAGGCTAAATTATACCTTTATTGTACAGACCCTGAGCACGAAGATTTTGAACCCATTATGCAAGATGTATATCTGGGTACAATTCCTTACATGTCTCCAAAAGGTTCGTTTATTATTAATGGTGCCGAACGTGTTATTGTTTCTCAATTACACCGTTCACCGGGCGTGTTCTTTGGCCAAAGCCGCCATGCCAACGGTACCAAATTATATAGCGCACGTGTTATTCCATTTAAAGGCAGCTGGATTGAATTTGCTACCGATATAAATAACGTGATGTATGCGTACATCGACCGTAAGAAAAAATTGCCAGTAACAACTTTGTTACGCGCAATTGGTTTTGAAAGCGATAAACAAATTTTAGAAATATTTGGTTTAGCCGATGAGGTTAAAGTAAGTAAAGCCGGATTAAAACGCGAAGTTGGCAGAAGGTTAGCCGCCCGTGTTTTAAAAACCTGGTTAGAAGATTTTGTGGATGAGGATACCGGAGAAGTTGTTTCTATTGAACGTAACGAGGTTATTTTAGACCGCGAAACTATTTTAGAAGATTCTCATATTGATATTATAGTTGACGCAGATGTAAAATCAATCATCCTTCACAAGCAGGATATCAATACAACTGATTTTGCTATCATCTATAATACTTTACAAAAAGATTCAACCAACTCTGAAAAAGAAGC
>JANYBY010000015.1 GCA_025360565.1 Bacteroidota bacterium | reverse complement strand
GGCACAAAAGAAATGGAAGATCAGTTAAAAGGTGTTGACTATTTAAAATCGTTACCGTATGTAGATGCAAAACGTTTAGGTGTGCACGGCTGGAGTTATGGCGGATTTATGACCACCTCATTAATGACGCGTTACCCCGATGTATTTAAAGTTGGCGCGGCAGGCGGGCCGGTAATTGACTGGACTTATTACGAAATTATGTATGGAGAACGTTATATGGATATGCCGCAGGAAAATAAAGAAGGCTACGAAAAAAATAATTTATTGAACTACGTAGATAAATTAAAAGGAAAATTATTGATGATTCATGGAGCGCAGGATCCGGTTGTAGTTTGGCAACACAGTATCATGTATCAAAAGAAAGCAGTTGATAAAGGCATACAATTAGATTATTACGTTTACCCTGGCCACGAACACAACGTGCTTGGAAAAGACCGCAACCATTTAATGGAAAAAATTTGCAATTATTTTATTGATAATTTGTAGGCGAAAATTTTCGCCGAGTGTTTAACCATGAAATTTTTTAATACGCCTTACTTTAAATACGGAAGCGTTTTAATTTTATTGATCGGCTTATTAATTTACCAATGCGTAGTTAAACACGATAAAGATTTCGACATTTTTATTGGCGCTTCTAAATTAGTTTTTGAGGGAAAAACACCTTATGAGGTTTGGCTTATATCCGGCACTTCGGGGTTAAAATATTTTTACAGCCCGCTTTTTGCCGTTTTATTATTTCCGCTAAAATCCTTACCGCAGGCGGTTTACACGGGTATTTGGATGGCGCTGAACTTCGCTATTATTTTCAGAACGTTTCAGCTTTTATCTTTTTTTCTTCCCATAAAAAAACTCTCAGAAAAAAACAGAGTGGCATTTTATATTTTATGTTTTGTTTGTAGCGTAAGGTTTATTTTAGATAATTTGGACCTTGGGCAAATGACCTTTTTATTGGTGTGGGGAATTTTGGAAAGTGTTAGATTGATCTATTTAAAAAAAACAATTTGGGCGGCGGCATTACTGGCGCTCATTACAAATATTAAAATAATTCCTATCGCTGTTTTGCCATGGTTAATTTATAAAAAGGAATTTCGTGTTTTTTTATTAACGATACTATTTATAATTGTTTTTATTTATTTGCCGGCCATTTTTGTTGGATTTAATTTTAACAACACTTTGCTGCACGATTGGTTTTTGTCTTTAAGCGGCACAAACGCCAATAGTATTGTTGATGATCTGGGCAGACCAAGCCTTTCTTCGCTGGTGCCCTCTTTACTGATGGATACTGAAATTCAATTCGGAGTAAAACGAAACTTTTTAAGTTTAAGTGCCGATACCGTTAAATTGATTTTAACCTGTGTACGAATCTCGATCTTAATTTTTCTTACTATTTTATTTGGAAAACCTTTTCAAAAAATAACCAATAAAAAAACACTTTTTTATAACATCGCTTTAATATGCCTTGTAACACCTTTAATTTTCCCGCATCAGGGCAAATATTCTTTTTTTTATGTTTTGCCTGCTTATGCCTTTTGTATTTACTCTCTCATTAAATTACATTCAATTAAAAACAACGCTAATTATAAAAAAATATATTTAGGCGCATTGGTTTTTGTTCTCTTGTCCTTCGCCGGAATTACATTAACAACAGATGGAGTTATTGGAAGACGTTTAAGTGATGTAACGGAATACCTGCATTTTATAACCTACGGGGCAATTTGTTTATTGATGGCAATGGCTTTTTTAAAACCGAAAGAAAGATTGGAACGCAGATTTTTATGATGATGAAGATTTGTTATGATTTTTTAATCCGTGCTAATCATAGCTATCTGCGTTCAATCGTTACCAGTTTTCCATATTCGCAAGAGAATCTCTCACCGCTTTTTTTCTTAAATTCAGACTGAGAGAAAGCTGGTTATAGGTTGATCTATTTTCCGAAAACTTGAAAGGCCCTCCATCAATTGTATAGCACACATTAAATGACTTAAAATGTAAACCAACAGTTGCAATCACATCACTTGCGCTGGTAAAACCTAAACCAAAAATAAGTTTTTGATAAACGAGTGTAGCGTTAAGTGCCGAAAAAGAAAAATTTGATTGGATATTAGTTAAGCCGGTTACATTAAGATTAGCTTTTCTGTTTATTAAAAAATTATAGGAAGCGTGAAGAGTTATTTTTGTGGGAAGCTTGTTTACATCAAATAAGCTTAAATTGGGTTGAAGCAAATGAAATACAGCAGCGCCAAAATTAAAATATTTTGTTTGAAACAAAAGACCGGAACTAAAATCGGTAATGGTTTTAGCAGTTACGGGCACAGTAGTTTGCGAATTCCAAATTTCCGGATATCTTGAATTTATTAAGTCACCAAAATTTAAGTAAGATTTATTAAGCCTTTCCTGAATATACGTTGCCTGTAATGAGGGAATCACTTTTAGTTTATTTTTAAACAAAGAAAAATGTTGAGCATAAGCAAAACTAAAGCTCGACATTCTTAAAAGGCCTTGCCCTTGTTCATCTAAAAAAACAGAAGCAGATATTCCGCCTCTTATCGGTTTTATGTAAGCGTCAAAAGTATTCCCGAAAGTAACATAGAGTGGATATGAATAAATTGACATTGGACCCCTGTAAATCGCTTGATTCCTTATAAATCCATTACTTCCCGAAAAAGACGGATTTAAATAAACAAGGGATTGTTGTGTATTAGTAAAAAAAGGATCTTGGGAAAAACACAAAGCGGAAAAAGCAAAAACTAAAATAAGTAAGATTATCCTCATGCAGTTTTTAATATAACGATGTAATTATATTAAAGATACAGAAAATTTATCCAAGAAACTAAAAAGATTGCTTCGCCGCCAAAGCCCACCCCGGGCGACTCGCAAAGACGAACAGCCTTAAAAATCTGCTTAAATCATAAAGACCTGCGTTATCCGCGTTCCATTTGGTCTCGACTCCGCTCGACCTGACAACTTACCATCACCCTGCTCCGATAGCTATCGGATTCGTGGCTTTAAATTACTTAAACGGATCCTCTGTGATTCTCTGTGGTCTCCATGTCTCCGCGGTTAGTTTACCTAGCTCAGAAGGCCCACCTGTTTTTTTCCAAACTCCAAAATACTATCAATAAACTCATATGGTTTATAATGATTGATGGCGGCCTGATGAAATATACAAGTGGCAGGCGTCATGCCCGGCAGTGAATTTACTTCAATAAAAATTACTTCCGTTCTGCAATCCGCAAAAACCCGTACAAACGCATCAATACGGCAATAGCCAATAACACCAAGGACTTTGGCGGCAGCGCCCAATTGCGCTTTTACCTGGTTACTTACGTTTTGCCTTTCAAATTCGTTTTTAGAATAACGCGCAGGCGTAATATTTTGCCCTTGCCCGGCTAAGAATTTTTCTTCCAAACTTAAAACATCTCCATCCGCCAACGCTTCCGATGCTTCAAACACTTCGTATTCAATTTCGCCGTTTTTATTGAACTTAGTCAGCATGCCGCCCGTTACCTCTAAAAAATGAAGGGCATCGCGTTTGCTAATTAATTCTTCCACCAAAATAACCTGCTTTTGTGGAAACTCTTCTTTTGGTTTTATGTGCAAGGTTTGTGCTGCAGCTGTATCAAGCTCTTCGGAGGTTCTGAAAATTAATTTGGCAAAGGCTTCAAACTCGGCAAAGGTTTTTATTTTTTTTACCGCGCTGCTGCAGCCGTCATCCACCGGCTTGGCAATGAACGGGTATTTAATTGTATTTTTTAATATGTCTTCAATTTTTGCTTTGTCCTTTTCCCAATCCTGCCTTGTTACCAAAGTATGTTCGGCAACCAGAAAACCGTTAGTTCTTAAGATTTCGTTGGTACGGTATTTATCAATGGTAAGCGACGAACTATCGCGCCCCGAACCGTTATATGGAAGGCGCAAGGTATAAAGTTTTTCCTGAATGGCTCCGTCCTCTCCCGGGCGACCATGCAACGCGATAAACACTTCGTCGGCTTTTTCTTTTAAAGCGGCGTAAGTTAATTTTTGCGGAGCGGAAACCGCATTTTCTAAAGCGTATTTATGCGTAATGCTTTCGCACTCTTTCATAATATTTTTTATGACCGTGTGAACTTTAAAATTTTCCGCTTTTTCTTTAATGTCATCAGCATTATCTTTCAACATTAAATTAATGGGAATTTGGTAGATCTGATGTTCTTTATTATCGCCCGTTAAAAAAACAGGAAAAGGCGCGTACTTTTCTGACGAAGCTAATTTTTCGTAAACGTTCCTTCCGCTCTCAACAGAAATATGCCTTTCAGATGAATAACCGCCCAAAATAACCGCCACACGAATTTTATTGCTCGCGGCGTTCTTGTCTTTTAAAATTAGACCATCCAAATGTTTCAATAAATCGGCGTAAACAACGTTTCCTTTCGATTGTAATAAACGTTTTGCAAAGGAAGTGCGGATAATGAACGTAAGGAATTGCGATGGATTTAAGCCGATCTCCGCCGCCTGATGAAAGAAAAACGACGAAGGCATCATACCGCTTGTAGTATTGGGATCGTTCAAAAATATTTTTCCATCCTTGCTCAAAAATCCGTCAATTCGGGCGTACACATCAAAATGTAATTCGTAAAATAATTTTTCGCATTCTTTACGGATGGCTTCAATTTGATTATCCGGCGCTTCAATAGGAGTAATTTTGCGCGATAAGCCGGGTAAATATTTACTGCGGTAATCAAACAGTTCTTTTCCTTTTCTTATTTCAGTGGGAGGAAGGGCAATTGCTTTTCCCTCTTCGTTTTCCAAAACAATACAGCTGAATTCTTTTCCTTCAATAAACCCTTCCACTAAAACAGTGCTTTCACCGTCAACACTTTCCAAAACAAATCCGTCGGTTTTTAAATTGGCGTCTAAAAATTCAATTAATTTATTTGGGTCATAAATTACCGGGGCGTTTAATTCTTTTGGATAAGAGATCATGATCGGCATGCCAATACCCTCACGGATATCCGACAAGGTTTTTACAAAATGAATTTTATCTTCTTCCGAAAAGCCTTGCCATTCCTTGGCGTCGAGCCATCGGGTGAATAGCGCTTTTTCAACAGCACTCATAAACTCTAATTCATTATCGGAATTTAAAACACTTACGCCAATGCTGGAACCTTGATTGGCGGGCTTTACAACGCATGGAAAACCGATTTTTTCTTTTACGATTTTTAAAGTACCGCTTGCTTTTCCTTCTATCCAATCGTTTCGTTTAATGGTAATGTAGGCCGGACTGTTAAAGCCTTTATTAACCATTAATTCTTTTTGTACACTTTTATCAATGCCAATGGCCGAAGCCAAAATACCTGAGCCGCTATATGGAATTTGCACATATTCGAATAAACCCTGTATGCGCCCATCCTCACCATAAGGCCCATGCAGGCATAAAAAAGCGAAATCAATTTTTTGCTTAAGTTCAACCAACGAGAGACGTTTGCCGATCTTAGAGATCAGTGCGTTTTGCTGATCCTGGTTAAGATTGCCAAGATTTTCGGCGTATAATTGAAAATGTGAATTGGAGGGTAAAAAATCAACAGCAGGATAAAAATCACGGATGGTGCCTTTGTAAACAAATTCCCAATTCAACTCCACAAAATTGCCGAAACTATCCACAAACACGGGTACAGCGTCAAACAACGATTTATTTAAATTGTCGTACACTGTGCGCCCGCCCGCAAAGGAGATCTCGCGCTCTTTACTCTGTCCGCCAAAAATTATTCCTATTTTAAGTTTTTTCGCCATTTTATACAAAGTTCATCATTATTCAAATGTAAACTAAAAGGGTTTTCGCCCGCTCATCCTTATTTGGAATTAATTAACATTGGTTTGTAGATTACAATGACTTTAAGATGACGTATAATGGTTAATTTTGAGCCTCAATTTATGATCATCCGTTTTCTCATATTTTTTCTTGTAATTACCGTGGTTGAGATCTATTTTCTGCAAGCGGTAAAAACATTTGTGCAGGATTTTTCTCAAACAAAAAAAAGTGTAATTCTATACACCGCTTATGGTTTGGCTGCCTTTAGTTTTGCCCTTGGTGTTGCGGCTTTGTTTTATCCGCCGCCAAACTGGAATAATTTTTTCAGATTTCTTTCGGCCATAACTCTGGTTTTATTTGTGTGCAAATTGTTAGGCTGTAGTTTTTTATTGATCGATGACATTATCCGTTTGATTCGGTGGATCTTTTCATTATTTAAAAACAACACAAATGAGGCGGGCGAAGTTGTAAATAAAATATCGCGTTTAAAATTTATGAGTCAGCTTGCCATCACGTTCACCGTAATTCCGGCTGTTGGATTTATTTATGGAATGGTGCGCGGTGCATATAAATATAGAGTACACAATGTAAAAGTGCCCGCTCCTAATTTACCCGATGCGTTTAACGGATTTAAAATTGTTCAGGTTTCTGATATTCACACCGGATCTTTTATGGATAATAGCCATCTTATAAAAGCGTTTGATATTGTAATGCAGCAAAAGGCGGATCTGATCTTGTTTACCGGCGATCTGGTAAACAATAAAGCGGAAGAAACAATTGGGTATGAAAACGTTTATAATAAATTAAAAGCGCCTTACGGAGTTTTTTCTGTATTAGGAAATCATGATTATGGAGATTATGTGCAATGGGAAACGCCTGAAGCAAAAACAAAAAATCTTGAAGCATTAAAGCAGGTACATGCCAATGCGGGATGGAAACTGATGATGAATGAACATGTTGCCTTGGAAAAAAACGGAGAAAAAATTGCTTTGTTGGGAATTGAAAATTGGGGAGGCAATATGAATTTTAGAAAATACGGCAAAATGGACCTCGCCCACAAAGGCACCGAAGAATTTAAATATAAAATTTTAATGAGCCACGATCCCAGCCATTGGGAAAAGCAAGTACAAAAAATGTATACGGATGTCGATCTTACATTAAGCGGACATACACACGGTGCTCAATTCGGAATTGAAATTCCCGGATTTAAATGGAGTCCTGTAAAATATTTTTACAAGCAATGGGCAGGATTATATAAAAAAGATAATCAATTTTTATACGTTAACCGCGGGCTTGGATTCTTGGGATACCCGGGCAGATTGGGCATTTGGCCCGAGATCACTGTGATTGAGTTGCAGAAGATTTAATAGTTTGTTAAAGGTAATTAAGGATAGCTTTCCAAACCTTTCGCTTAAGTATAAAAACATCAAGAAAATATTTTGAGCCATGGGATTTAAATGCGGATTTATTCTACAAATCTAAAAATCACCAACTGTACAATTATTTAATGCGCCTCCAGCCAATTCTCTCCAACGCCCATGCCAACTTCAACAGGCACATTTAATTTTAAAGCGTGTTTCATGTGATGTTCAATAATTGGTTTTACTTTTTCTAATTCAGGCTTGTAAACATCAAACACCAATTCATCATGCACCTGCAATAACATTTTGGTTTTAAAATTCTCTTTTTGCAAAGCGTTGTAGACATTTATCATGGCTACTTTTATCATATCGGCCGCACTGCCCTGTATTGGCGCGTTAATGGCATTGCGTTCGGCAAAACTGCGCACAACGGAATTGTTTGATGTAATGTCTTTTAACCAACGCTTTCTTCCGAGCAGGGTTTTTACGTAACCGTTCTCGCGCGCAAAATTTACCTCGCCGTCCATATAACTTTTTATGGCAGGGTATTCTTTAAAATAATTATCTATCAATTGTTTTGCTTCAGTCCTCGAAATGTTGAGGTTCTCAGCCAGCCCAAAAGCGCCTTGTCCGTAAATGATCCCAAAATTAACACTCTTGGCTTTGTAACGCATTTCTTTTGTTACTTCGCTTTCGGCAATGCCATATACTTTTGCGGCAGTGGCGGTGTGAATATCTTTTCCAAGATTGAATGCTTCACACATATTTTTATCGCCGCTAATGCTCGCTACGATGCGCAATTCTATTTGCGAATAATCGGCACTTAATAAAATAAAATCTTTATTGCGCGGAATAAATGCTTTACGGATCTGTCTTCCACGCTCGGTGCGGATAGGAATATTTTGCAAATTCGGGTTATCACTGCTCAAGCGCCCGGTTACAGCCACCACCTGATTATAAGAAGTGTGAATGTGTTTTGTGTTTTGATTGATCAGCAACGGCAATGTATCCACATAGGTACTTTTTAATTTTACCAATTCGCGGTAATCTAAAATTTTTGAAACAATAGGGTGGGCGTGTTCCAATTTACTTAAAACATCTTCGCCGGTGGCGTATTGACCGGTTTTGGTTTTCTTTGGCTTATCGGTAATTTTTAAATATTCGAATAAAATTTCGCCAACTTGTTTTGGAGAAGAAACATTAAATTTTGTTCCGGCGTGATCCTGAATTTCTTTTTCAACAATAACAATGTCGTTTTGCAATTGGGCCGAGAACTCGTTTAATCCCGCCACATCTAAATTAATTCCTTCGCGTTCCATATTTGCCAGCACAGTAATTAAAGGAACCTCTACCTCGTTAAATAATTTTTCTACTTCGTAATTTTTTAATTCGGGCGCAAATTTTTCTTTTAGCTGCAGGGTAATATCAGCGTCTTCGGCAGCGTATTCTTTAATTTGCTCAATGGGCACATCGCGCATGCTTAATTGCTCTTTGCCTTTTTTACCAATGAGTGTTGAAATGCTTACCGGCGAATAATTTAAATATGTTTCGGCCAAAATATCCATACCGTGCCGCATTTCGGGCACAATTAAAAAGTGCGCCACCATAGTGTCGAACAATTTATTTTTTATTTCAATACCATAATTTTTTAAAATATGGTAATCGTATTTTATGTTTTGCCCGATCAGTGTTTTTGAAGTATCGCTTAACAATTCAACAAACATATTTAATGTTGTTTGCGCTTCATTTCTTTTTTCGGAAATGGGCACATAATAAGCGTGTTTTGCTTTAACCGAAAACGAAAGCCCAACAATCTCTGCTTCCAAAGAATTTAAGCCTGTTGTTTCGGTGTCAAAACAAAACTCTTTGTGTTGATTTAAAACCGCAATTAATTTTTCAATTTTATCAAGCGTATCAACTAATTCGTAGGCATGCTCTACATCTTTAATGGTGCTAAAAACAATGGGGGCAACTTCGGCCAAAACTTCAGGAGTATTTTGCTGATGAAAAAATTCAGCGGTGCTAAAAAGATCGCCCTGGCTTGCCGATGATTTTGCCTGATAGCTCGGAGTTTCAGTAGCTAACTTTTCGGTGCCGCCAATATCTTCTCCTAAAATGTTTTGTGCGATGCGGCGAAACTCTAATTCTTTAAAAATGTCGCGAAGCAGATCTTTATTGTATTCTTTCCTCACAAATTTATGTTCTTCCAATTCGCAAGGGCAATCGAGAATAATTGTGGCGAGCCATTTTGATTGCAGGGCCTGCGCCTGGTGATTATCCACTTTTTCTTTTAGTTTGCCTTTTAAAGCGGAAGTATCTTTATACATATTTTCAATACTACCGTAATCTTTAATTAATTTGATGGCAGTTTTTTCTCCAACACCGGGAATGCCGGGAATGTTATCGGCGGTATCTCCCATCAATCCTAAAATATCGATCAGCTCTGAAACATTTCTGATCTCCCATTTTTTGCAAATTTCGGCGGGGCCTAAAATTTCGGCACCGTTACCAAGGCGTGCGGGCTTATAAATAAATGTATTTTCATCAACCAATTGTCCAAAATCTTTATCGGGCGTCATCATATAAGTTGTAAAACCTGCCAGTTCCGCTTTTTTTGCAAGTGTGCCAATAATATCGTCGGCTTCAAATCCGGGAATACCAATTGTTTCAATGTTAAACCCTTTTATCAGATCAATAATTAAGGGGATGGATTTTCGAAGATCATCGGGCATTTCATCGCGATGGGCCTTGTAAGCTGCAAACTCAGTATGGCGCTGCGTTGGGGCCTCGGTATCAAAAACAACAACGATGTGTGAGGGCTTTTCTTTATTTAAAATTTCTAATAAAGTATTTGTAAAACCAAATATGGCTGAGGTATTAAAGCCTTTTGAATTTACCCTTGGGTTATTGCTGAACGCGAAATACGAACGGTAAATAAGCGCAAAGGCGTCTAATAGAAATAATTTTTTTGGTGTATCTTTTGTGATCATGATCTTGGGTTTTAATAGAACGCTGATGACGCCGATCATTAAGATTATTTATGATCTTATATAAATCATAAGCATCAGCGTCATCTGCGTTCTAATTTTGTGGCAATTGGCACTAATTATTTTTTTTCCACTCGTTGTATTTAGTAATTATCTCTATCGCGCTTTTTTCGTTAAAGTTTTTTTCTTCCACAAAGTCACTTGCAAAATCGGCCGCACCGCTCATCCATTCCTGCATCTGCTTTTTAAATTTATTTTGTTTTGCTGTGGTTAATTTTTTGTCGCCTTCCCTGAATAAAAAATAGTCAAAATCAAAAGAGGTTTCGTTCATGTTGGTAACCTCAAAGGCTACTTTGTAAAATAAAATATTGCCGTTACAAAGACGCTTGTAAAATTTTGTTTCGCCATCGTGTGTAAGTGTTACATAATGATTATTATCGTAACCATAGCCTTTTACTTTTGCGCCGGGCTTATAATTTTTTTGAACTCCGGTAGCGTCTTTAAAAAAGATCTTGTTTGAATTGTCCTGTTCTTTTTTTGGATTGATCTTTACTTCGCCTTTCAGGGTATCGCCTTTGTCGGGAATTAAATAACCTTTCAAAAAGGTGATCTGGCTTTTTGCGAAAAGGGCGGAAATAGAAAGTGTAAACGCGAAGAGTAAATGTTTCATTTTATGATAAGTTAGTGTTTAAAGTTTATTTGATAGATCTCGGGCCAAAGTTTGCCTGTGACATAAATTTTATCGTTTGGCGCATCGTATGCGATACCATTCATTTCTAAAGCCCAGGGATGAAGATTTTTCATATTATAACTTAAAGGTGTGCAATTTATTTTGGCCACAATATTTCCGCTGGCGGGATCAATTTTTGCAATGAAACCTGTCATCCAAATGTTGGCATAAATAAATCCGTTAATGTATTCCAACTCGTTAATATCATCCACCCCTACGCCATTTTCATTTACAAAGATTGTTTTTGAGACCGTCAATTTTTGCGGATCAAAAAAAGTGATCAGATCGGTGCCATCGCTCATCATAATATTTGTTCCGTCGGTTGTTAATCCCCAGCCTTCTTTATTCAGATAAGTGAACTGCCCAATGCGATTAAATGTTTTTAAATCGTAAATAAAGCCGGTTTGTTCTTTATATGTTACTTGATATATTTTTCCGTTCAAAATAACCATTCCTTCACCAAATGGATAAATCTTTTTATCCAATTCTACCTTAGCCTCGAGTTTGCCAGTTTTCCAATCTACAATTCCTAAAACAGATTTTAATTTTGGAAGATTATCGGGCGAACCCGTGCTCTCGTAAAGTTTGCCATCATTAAACAATAAGCCTTCGGTAAAGGCAGTGGTATCGTGTTTAAATGTGGCGGTAACAGAATATTCTAAGGTTGGAATTTCCGGTTTGGATGGCTCAATGGTTTTAATAGGAACCTCCACGGGTTTTTCAGGATTACAGGAAAAGAAAATGAATAGAAGTAAAAATAAATTTACGATCTTAATTGTTTTCTTTCTTAGATATTTAAACTCTCTCATTTTAAAATTAGACTTCTTACGTAAGTCATTTTTTATCAGCCTCTCCCTTAATCCCTCTCTCGGAGAGGGATATTTTGTTGACTTACGTAAGAAGTCTATTATATTTTCCAGGAACTTCCGTCTTTCCCGTCCTTAACCTCAACGCCGGCTTCAATTAATTTATTTCTTATCTCATCACTCAGCGCAAAATTTTTATCGGCTTTTGCTTTTGTTCGAAGTCCCAAAACCATATCAACCACTTTGCCCAGAACAGAAACAGTTTTTGTATTTTGTTCTTCGGCTTTTAAGCCCATTACATCAAAAAGAAAATCTTCGTATAATTTTTTTAAAAGGCCAATATCGGCTTGGGTTAAGGTTGATTTTTTATCGTTAACGGAATTAATGATCCTGAGGGCATCAAATAAATTTGCAATTAATACCGGCGTATTAAAATCATCGTTCATAGCCTCGTAACATTTATTTTGCAGGGCTTTTATATCTTCGGATGAAACGTTTGAAGCAGGAAGTGATCGCAATGTTTTGTAACTTTCCATTAAGCGGTCAAACCCTTTTTCGCTTGCCATTAACGCATCGTTGCTAAAATCTAAGGTGCTGCGGTAATGTGTTTGAAGCATAAAGAATCTAACCGCCATTGGATCAAATGCTTTATCAAATAGAGGGTGTTTGCCATTTAATTTAGCTTGTGAGGGTGTTGCGCTGGGCGAATCGTCGGCCAATTTCATGCCGGTAAATAATTCAACCGGTAAAAAAACGTTGCCTAATGAGCGCGACATTTTTTGACCGCTAAGCGTAAGCATATTTGTGTGTAACCAATAATTTACGGGAGCTGCGCCGCAAAAGCCAATGTTTTGTGCAATTTCGTTTGTGTGATGTGTGGGAATTAGATCCATGCCGCCGCCGTGAATATCAAACACATCTCCCAAATATTTTTTACTCATGGCGCTGCACTCAATGTGCCAGCCAGGGAAACCTTCGCCCCAAGGGGAATTCCAGCGCATAATGTGTTCGGGTTTTGCTTTTTTCCACAAAGCAAAATCCAAACGTCCGCGTTTTTCATCTTGTCCGTCAAGGTCGCGCGTGTTCTCTAATTGATCATCTAAATTTCTACCCGAGAGGATTCCGTAATTATTTTCTTTCGAAAATTTATCTACATCAAAATATACATTGCCGTCAATAACGTATGCGTAACCTTTTTCAATTATTTTTTGAGTCATTTCAATTTGCTCAATAATATGCCCGGATGCAGTAGGCTCAATGCTCGGTGGAAGAATATTAAGCAAACTCATTACTTCTCGAAAACCAAAGGAATAGCGTTGTACAATTTCCATGGGCTCAAGCTGTTTTAAGCGGGCTTGTTTACCAATTCTGTCTTCGCCACTACCGGCATCTTCATTTTCTAAATGGCCAACATCGGTTATGTTACGCACATAACGAACTTTGTAGCCGAGATGAAGGAGGTAACGGTAAATGATATCAAAAGAAGTAAAGGTGCGGCAATTACCAATATGTACATCGCTGTACAAAGTTGGCCCGCAAACATACAAACCAACAAATGGCGGGTTAATTGCTTTAAACTCTTCTTTTTTTCGTGAGAGGGTATTGTATAAAAACAGGGCCTGCATAGGAGGAGTAAAAATAAGAAAATAATAGGGATGGGGAGAAGATTAGTTCTTAAATATTTGTAAGAAGAAAACCGAGGCAGAAATATTTTTACTATTTAATATCTCCCACATAAATGCTTAAAGAATAAAGGCTTGTTCTTGCCAGTTCGCCCTTTTCATCATAGGTGTATGCTTTGCCCTCCATTAGCAAATTATCTTTAAAAACACCCTGCTTAAGAATTTGTTTTTTAGAGTTGTAAATAATGGCTTCGCCGTTAAGTAAAAAAGGTTCGGCCTCTGTACAGTCAAAAATTTTTAGTCCGGCTTTTTTACCGGGCCCGTCTATCTCCTGCATGCGAATTACTTTGCCAAGGTGATCGTATTCTTTGTATTTTGCAACCCACAGCTTGTTTTTCCACATACCGCTTTCGTGTAAATTGCCATTCTCGTAATAATTGTAAACCTGGCCTTCTGGCCGGCCATTATTAAATGTTATTTTAGTTTTTACAATGCCGGTACAATAATATTCTTTCCACACTCCCGTTTTATGATCATCCAGATAAACGCCTTTTTCTAAAATTATTCCATCGGCATTGCATTTTGGAAACTTAGAGAACACGAGCCATTTACCTTGTTTTTTGCCGTCGCTGTTTACGCGGTTGCAGGTATCGCCTTTAATTATTTTATAAGAAGGAGTTTGGCCAACACACAGCGAAGCAAGAAATAAATGTGTAATTATAAATATTATGACCCTCATACTATCCCGAAAATCTTTTACTTCTGAAGGTCGCCAACATAAACCCCGGCCATATATAATGTAGTGCGTGCCAGATCGCCTTTTTCATCGTAAATATAAACTTTACCATCGATAAGGCGATTCTCTTTAAACACACCCTCTTTCAGCAATTGCTTTTTAGTATTATAAAGTATGGCTTCACCGTTAACTAAAAAAGGTTCGTACTCGGTAAAACTAAAAATAGAGAGGCCCTCTTTTCTTCCTAACGAATCTAACTCCTGCATGCGAATATATTTGCCGCTGGTGTCGTACTCCTTATATTTTCCAACCCATTTATTATTTTTCCAGATGCCGGTTTCGTGCAGGTTTCCATTCTCATAATAAATACTTACTTCACCATCGGGCCGGCCGTGAACAAATGGGAGCTTTGTTTTTAAAACACCATTGCAATAAAACACATCCCAAACCCCGGTTTTATGATTGTTGAGGTAGGCGCCTTTTTCTAAAACAATTCCATCGGCGTTGCACTTGGGGCTTTTAGAAAATTCGATCCAGTTACCTTGCTTTTTATTGTCGCGGTCAATTCTGTTAATAGTATCAGATCTATAAAGCAGATAGGATTGGCCAAAACCAATTGAAGAAAATAAGCTAAAAAAAAGTATATAAGAGAAATGTTTCACGTTAATAAAAAAGACGACAAAAAAGTCGTCTTTAATAAACTATTAATTGTTTTTATAATTATTTTTCGGCAACACCATCACCAATATACATTCCATTTCTGTAAATGGCCACTCTGGTTAAAATACCATTTTCATCATAAAAATAAGCTTTTCCTTCCATAAAACGATTATCCTTAAAAATACCGTCTTTGGTTATATGTTTATTTTTATCGTATAAAACATTTTTTCCGTTTAGAACCATTGGGCCTTTGGCAGCTTCAATAGGTTTTTCATCCGGCTTAACAGTTAATTTTGGCGCATTATTAACTACCTCTTCTTTTTTAACGATTTGCTCTTTGGCTGTAAATGTTTTTATTGAAGCAACGTCAACATTTCCATCATTATAAGTTTTTTCTGCTTTAATTTCTCCGTTCTC
>JANYBY010000201.1 GCA_025360565.1 Bacteroidota bacterium | reverse complement strand
GTTCCTTGTGGTAAAAACAAAATTGAGATCATAAAAAACATGTCAAAATTACTAGATATAAAACATCAGATCCATGCATTGGTAAAAGAGTACCATGATGAAGCCTTTAAAGCAAAACCGTTTGTAGCCGGCGAATCGAATATACCTGTAAGCGGGAAAGTATTTGATCATAAAGAGCTTCAACTAATAACCGATTCTGCATTGGACGGTTGGTTTACCACAGGTAAATTTAATACCGAGTTCGAAAAAAAATTAGCAAAGTATATAAATATTAAATCGTTGATCACGGTTAACAGTGGTTCGTCGGCAAATTTAGTGGCCTTCGCAACGCTTACTGCCAAAGAGCTTGGCGACGATGCCATAAAGCCCGGTGATGAAGTAATAACTGTTGCAGCCTCTTTTCCAACAACAGTAAATCCAATTTTGCAATACGGCGCCATTCCTGTTTTTTTGGATGTTACCATTCCGCATTACGAAATTGATGTTACCCATTTGGAACAAGCGCTTAGCCCCAAAACAAAAGCAGTGGTTATTGCGCATACCATGGGCAACGTTTTTAATTTGGATGCTATAACCGCGTTTTGTACTAAACATGATCTGTGGTTAATGGAAGATTGTTGCGATGCACTTGGTGCAAAATACAATGGCAAACACGTGGGTACTTTTGGTGATGTTGCTACACTTAGTTTTTATCCTGCGCATCACATTACAATGGGGGAGGGCGGAGCAGTGTTTACATCCAATTCGAAATTAAAAAAAATAATGGAATCGTTTCGTGATTGGGGACGAGATTGCTGGTGCGAACCGGGTAAAGATAATACCTGTGGTTTACGTTTTTGTCAGCAGTTAGGAGATCTGCCAATGGGCTACGATCATAAATATATTTATTCACGCCTGGGATTTAATTTAAAAATCACCGATATGCAAGCTGCATTAGGTTTAGCTCAGTTAGAAAAACTGGATGAGTTTGTAAAGATCAGAAGAAAAAATTACGATCTATTAAAAAAAGGATTAGCCAAGCATACTAAAAAAATAATTTTACCGGAGGCTACTCCAAATTCAGAACCGAGCTGGTTTGGGTTTTTAATTACCGTAAAAAAGGATGCCGGAATTTCGAGAAATGACCTTGTTGAAAAATTAACCGAGAAAAAAATTGGTACGCGTTTATTATTTGCAGGGGATCTGCGTAAACAACCTTATTTTGCAAACGTTAATTATCGTGTGGTTGGAGATCTTGTAAACACTGAGATCATAGTTAACGATACCTTTTGGATCGGCGTAACACCAATGCTTAGTGAAGAAATGATCGCATACATTTGCAAAAGTTTTGATGAGATCTTGTAAGATCCGTTTTAATCTTTCAGCTCAATACAAAACGCCGCCTTCTCAACAATTTTACCGATAGGTTTTGCAAAACCATTTAATTTATTTTTCATCAAAAAATTTTCAAATTCTTTTTGGTGATCAGGCGAAATTGTTACCATTAAACCGCCGTTGGTTTGAGGGTCGCAAAGGGTAAAAAAGGATTCTGCGCCAATGTTCTTTACTTTTTCTTTGTAACTATTCCAATTTCGATAAACATTATCAGGCACTATCATTTTATTGGTGTATTCCTGAATGCCTTCAATTACCGGAACATCTGAATATTTTATTTCAGCCGAAAGCCCGGCCCCTTCCGCCATTTCAATTAAATGGCCCAAGAAGCCAAAGCCTGTAATGTCCGTCATTGCTGTTACGTAGGGCAGAGTTCCCAATTCTTCGCCAATAGAATTTAATTGCGTGAGCTGGTCAATAAAAACAGTTTTGTGTACTTCATTTAAAACACCGCGCTTAAGAGCAGTTGCTAAAATACCTACACCAATCTTTTTTGTGATGTAGATAAGATCGCCTTTTTTAGCACTCGAATTTTTTTTAAGGTTTTTGATTTCAATAATGCCATTCACCGATAAGCCAAACATGGGCTCTAACGAATCTATGCTATGTCCGCCGGCTAAAGTAATTTCCGCTTCTGCACAAACTGTTTTGGCGCCCTCAATTACTTTTTGCGCTAACTCAACAGGTAATTTATCTACCGGCCAGCCAAGCACAGCCGTTGCCAGCAAAGGTTTTCCGCCCATGGCATATACATCGCTAATGGCGTTGGCCGCAGCAATTCTTCCAAAATCAAAAGCGTCATCCACTATTGGCATAAAAAAATCAACGGTGCTTATCAAAGCTGTTCCATTTCCAAGATCGTAAACTGCGGCATCGTCTTTGGTGTTATTACCAACCAATAATTTAACATCGGTAATTCCTTTTACATCTGATTTTAATATTTTTTCTAATACATCCGGTGCAATTTTACAACCGCATCCTGAACCGTGACTGAATTGTGTGAGTTTTATTTCTTGCATTTTATTGACCTCACCCTAAATCCCTCTCCAACGGAGAGGGACTTTGACTTCCGGATTTATTAAAGTAATTTATTAATTCTTTTGAAATTGTTTCAGCATCTAAAGTTTCGAAATTTAATTCGCTTATACTTATTTTTTCTCGTTTAGAAAGTCCGTGGTTATATGTTTTATCATAATAATGCAGACAATATTCAAGCGAGGTTTTCACATCGTTCGCATTTAATGCGAGGAGAGAATTTTTTGTTTGCTCAGGGCCAAGTCTTCTTGTAATTTTTAAGAT